>JAOZVK010000483.1 GCA_029938185.1 Bacteroidales bacterium
AGCACCCATACAAAAGTTTTTACCTATTTAGTATAGAGCTTACTTTTTGAAATACAGTTTATTATATATCTTGCGTAAGCAACATTAAATAGGTCGAAGACCTTACCTGAGTATTAACAGGATACGTAAGCCGCATTAAGTAGGTCGAAAACCTTAATTTTAATACATTTATTCTTAAATATTGTTGTGGCTTGAAACATGTCACAGATTCTTAAATGTATGCGTTGTATGTTGTTATATTTTTTTAAAGCAATAAAAATAAACAATATAGGCATCTACTGTCGCTGTGGCTTTGAGGCTATCCTTTTAAAGTTGGACAGCGTTGAAAATTAATTTGTTATAATTTATATGTAAGAGCTAATCGGTCAGACCGGTATGCTTTTGTCCAACTTTAAACGGGGGGGAGCCTAAAAAATCATTTAAGAATCAAGCCATTAAAAATTAAATTTTATATTTTTTCGGACAATCAACACCGTTTTGTAAGGACTATCGAAATTAGAATATCTCATTTTTTTAAAATCAAAAAAATTATATTATGAAAATATACGAAAGTAACAAAACTGTTGTCTATAAAAGAAAGATAGACGGATTTACGAATGATGTGATAATTAAATTTTTGAAAACAGAAAATCCAACAGAACAACAGCTTAATAGATTTTATCACGAATATGATATTACAAACCTGTTGAAATCAAAATATATTCGTAAAGCAATAAAAAAAACAATAATTGACAGTAAACCCACTGTTGTTTTAGAATATTTTGATGGTACTAATCTTTTAGAAATAAAAAAATTAGATAATTTAGATAGCATTGTTTTGCTTGCCTGCAAAATAGTAGAAGCATTGGGCGAAATACATGAACTAAATATTATTCATAAGGATATAAATCCTCAAAATATTTTGGTAAACAAAGAGGGAGAAATTAAAATAATTGATTTTGAAATTTCTTCTAAATATAGCCTTAAAACACTAAACTTGGGTAAGCCCGAAGCCTTAGAAGGAACTCTAAACTATATTTCGCCCGAACAAACAGGACGGATGAACAGAACTTTGGATTACCGTAGTGATTTTTATTCGCTTGGAGTAACTTTTTATCAAATACTTACAGGACGTTTACCGTTTGAACATAGCGACCCAATGCAATTAATTCACGCACATATTGCCACCGTTCCTGTTGCTCCAAGTAACATTAATGATAAAATACCACAAATTTTATCAGATATTGTTTTAAAATTATTATCTAAAAACGCCGAAGACCGTTACCAATCTGCTTTTGGTTTAAAACACGACTTACAACAATTTTCTAAGAGTTCAATTTTCAAACTTGGCGAAAAAGATTTTTCAGGCAAATTAATTATTCCAGAAAAGCTTTATGGACGAGAAAAAGAAACAAAACAATTATTAGATATTTATACAAAAATAAGCTCATCAAACAAAGAACTGTTGCTGGTGGCAGGATTTTCGGGAACAGGAAAATCTATGCTTGTTCACGAAATACATAAAAAAATAACTGAAAACAATGGTGTTTATATTGAAGGAAAATTTGAACAATTTCAAAAAGATATTCCATACCATGCCTTAACCATAGCTTTCACAAATTTTGTGGATATTATTCTACACCAAACAGACGAAAACTTACTTTATTGGAAAAAATTAATTACAAAAGCTGTAGGAAATATTGGTAAAATTTTAACAGATTTAATTCCCGATTTCGAATTATTGATAGGCAAACAAGCCGAACTCCCCAAATTAGAAGGCGAGCAGGCACAAAACAGATTTAACTATTTGTGGCAAAGTTTTATGCAGGCAATTTGCAACAAAAAGCATCCGCTTGTATTGTTTATCGACGATTTGCAGTGGGCAGATTTTAACTCCCTTAAATTAATAAAAACCCTTTTTTTAGACCCCGATATTGAGCATTTTATGTGCATTACCGCTTACCGCAACAACGAGGTAGATAGCACACATATTTTTATGCAATTAATAGAAGAGTTGAAAATGCAAGAAACAACGATAAGTAAAATACAAGTAGAAAATTTGACAAAAGAAGACATTTCAAATTTACTCATTGATACTCTTAGTGGAACAAAACCAGCTGAAATACAAAAACTTGTAGAACTATTTTTTTCTAAAACACAGGGGAACGCTTTTTTTACTACCCAGTTTATTAAAATGCTTTATGAAGAGAAATTATTAATATATTGTTTTGAAAAAGCTGTTTGGCAATGGGAAATAGCGGAAATAGAAAACCTAAAGATAACAGAAAACGTGGTTGAACTATTGGGCAAAAAAATACACAAATTACCAAAAACAACACAACAGTTATTACAAACGGCTTCGTGTATTGGTAATCAATTTTCGCTTGCTGTGTTACAAACAGTTGTTGATAAAAGAAATTTGTTGTTCCAGTCAAAAACATTTAATTATAATGCTGGTATGGAAGCGGCAATTTTTGCAGGTTTGCTTATTCCGCTCAAAAACAACAAGTATAAATTTGTTCACGACCGCATACAACAAACCATATATCAAGAAATATTAGATGCCCACAAAAATAACTTCCATCTACAAATAGGACGACTATTGATAAAAAAATATGTTAATAACGAAAAATTATTAACCTTTGATAATATAAACGACAACTTAAAAAAGAGAATTTTTGATATAGTAAATCAAATAAATTTTGGTTTGGACTTGATAGATAATGAAGAAGAAAAACAACAGTTTATAAAACTAAATATTATTGCAGGTAAAAAAGCGGAAAGTGCTGCCGCTTACACTGTTGCTCTAATTTATTTTGAAACAGCGAGGAAACTGTTAGACAAAAATTCGTGGAATACAGATTATAAATTAACGCTTGAAATAAACGAAAACATTGCTAATCTTTGTTATTTATCAAAAAAATACGAAAAAACAGAAAAAATAGTTGAACACGTTCTTAATAATACAAGCGAATTACTTGATGAGGTAAAAATTACAATTGTATTAATTCAATTGTATAGAGAAAAAATGGAATACCAAAAAGTAATTAAAATAGGTTTAAAAATGTTGAAAATGTTTGGCATATCAATACCCGAAAAACTAAGCAAATTGTTTATAATAAAAGAATTTATTACTGCAAAAGTTTTGGTTAGCAACAAGAGTGTAGAAAAAATTATTAATCTACCCGAGATGACAAACAAAAATAAAATAGCGATTTTACAAATAATAGAAGCTATAGTAACAACAGCATATATGGCTTCCCCCGATTTATTTGCTGTTCTAACTTTTAAACTCGTAAAAATATCTGTAAAATATGGAAATTCTGTAATTTCGCCTTACGCTTATGCAGGTTATGGTGTTATACTTGCAATAATGAATGATATTAAAAATAGCACTAAATTTGGAGACTTGGCAATAAAAACACTTCAAAAAACAAATGCCGAGCATTATAAAACAAGAATTCTTTTTGTTGTTAATTCATACTGTTATGTTAGAACACAAAGAGTAGAAAAAATTAGCACAAATTTAAAACAGGTTGCTCAAATAGCTTCTGAAACTGGCGATTTTGAATTTCAAGATTATTCTCTTAATAATCATTCTTTATATTATAATGGTTCAATAATCCAGCAACAAAAAATACTCAATGCTAATATAAGTATTTTTAAGAAAAAAAATAGTATTTATAATTTACAACTTACTTATTTATATTTTCAGTATTTTCAAAATCTGATTTCTTTGGATAATAATTTTGCTCTTACAGGAGAGTATTTTGACGAAAAACAAGAACTGCAAAATGCCTTAGATACTGGTAATTTTAATATTCTATCCCATATATTTAATTTAAAATTAAGTTTAAATGTTTTTTACAATAATATTGAAAATGCAAAAAATAATTTACACGAAATAGAAAAATATAAAAAATCACTTGACGGTCAATATCCTTATGCTTACACTATTTTTTATATTTCGCTGGTTTCTTCAATGTTATATTCAGAAGAAAAAGATAAAAAATATTTGAAAAATGCAAAAAAACAAATAAAACAGATGAAATTATGGGCAAAATATTGTCCTGCAAACTATCAGCATAAATACTATTTGATGCAGGCAGAGTTAATGCGAGTTAAAGGCAAAACAGAGCAAGCCAAAGAATATTTTGACAAAGCAATTTTTGATGCAAAACAAGAAAACATGTATTGCGATGAGGCTTTGGCATGGCAACTTGCAGCACGTTTTTATATAAAAATTAATAAAACACATCTTGCCGAATATTATATGCAAAATGCACACAATGTTTACAAAAAATGGGGTGCTTTGGCGGTATGTAATTATATAGAGCAACAACACTCAATACTTATTTATACTAACAATTACAAAATAAACGAAAACAAAACTGAAATTAAAAACAACGAAACAGTTGTGGTAGGAAACAATACAACTATTTTTGAAGCAGGCAATTCGCTTGATATGAGTAGTGTAATAAAAGCCTCTCAATCGTTGTCGGGAGAGGTGCAATT
>JAOZVK010000073.1 GCA_029938185.1 Bacteroidales bacterium
ACATATTTATTCATCTAATCAATTAATAATTAATCTGTTAGGACTGAACAGTCTCTTATATGATCTTATATGACAGTAATTTACAAAAATGCGCAAGTCACATTAAATAGGTCGAAGACCTTAAATAATCATTTCATACTTTAAAAACTGATATTAATTCTTTCAGTTGTTTTGCCTGTTTAGATAAAAGTTCTGCAGATTCTGTCATTTCCTCTGCTGTTGCTGAATTTTCACTTGTTATATTAGTTAGTTCCAGAATTGAATTATTAATTTTTTTTATTCCGCTTTGTTGTTCTTTATTTGCTGTTACAATCTCTTTGACAAGCTGTGAACTTTTTAATATTTCAGGTATTATTTCTTTCAGTTTACTACCTGCAATTACAGAAATATTTTTTCCTTTATTTGACAATATAGTTATTTGTTTTGATGCTACTTCCGATTTTTCTGCAAGCTTTCTTATTTCACTTGCAACTACCGAGAAACCTTTTCCATACGAACCAGCTGTTGTTGCTTCTATTGCTGCATTCAATGATAAAATATTGGTTCGATATGCTATGTCTGAAATTATTGAAGTTTTTTTACTAATGTCTGTAACTGATTGAATGGTTTGCATGAAAACTTTATTACTTGCTTGTATTTCAGTTGCCGATTTGTTAGCAATATTTTCTGTAAGTTCAGCATTTTCCATATTCTTACTTATCATTGCAAGCATTTGTTCCATTGAACTTGCAATTTCATTTGTTGTAGTAGATTGTTGATTTGCACGCTTTGATATTTCTTCTGAAACAGAGTTTAATTGTTCACCTGTTGCAAAAACAGTGGAAGATGTTTTTCTAATATTTTTTATAATTTCTCTAAAATTCATATTTACCTCATTTATAGAACTATAAAGTTCTCCAATTTCATCTTTACGTTTTAAGACTATATGGAAATTTATATTCTTCTCGGATATTTTTTTCATTGCATTAACAACATTTTTTAAAGGAATTAATATTATTTTGGACATATATACTGACAATAAGATAGTTATTATAATTGCAATAATTATTCCTATAACAATATTCAAAATTAACAAACCGTCTAATGAGCTGTTAAGTTCATTGTTATTTATAGTGAGAACAATGTAAGAGTTTGTGCTTGCGTTATAATTATAATATATGGCTTTTTCGATATTTTCATTATCTTTATATATGAAGTGTCCAACCCTATTATTGTTATTATCTTTATTCTTGTATAATTCCTTTTGTAATAATTCGCCTAAAATACTGTCTTTTGTATTTATTTCTATTTTATTATGCTTATTTTTTGTTGCCAAATTTAATTTTAAACTTTTGTACTTATCATCAACAAATAGTTTTTCTATTTCTGTAAAATTTTTTTCTTTCACTCCGACATATAAAATACCTTTTATTTTACCGTTTATATATATAGGTTCGTAAGCAGTTAAATACCATGCATTAACAACAAAAGCTCTACCAATATATGTTTTTCCGCTTTCAACAGTTCTAATCACAATAGAGTTATTGGGTATGTAAGTTCCTACTGCTCTTGTATTATTAAGTTTCATAACATTTGTAGATATACGAAGATAGCCGCTATCAATTTTTTGAAAAATTGTAACTGTTTCTACTGACATGTTTTTGATACTATCTACGATAATAAAATTGTTATGTATTGGATTATTAAAATTATACCATGATTTAAGGCTAACATTATGGGTTTTCTTAGATATTTGATTTGTTGCTGTCATTTCAATATTTTTATGACTGCTTTCAATAATTCCACCTGAATTATAAAAAAAATTATGTGCTAAATTCATAGCTGTATTTACATTTTTTTGTCTATCTTTTATTTGAAGGTCGATAGTATTAGATAATTTTTCGACTTTATTTGTCATAAAGTTTTCAGATACTGTTATTACCTTATCTTTTTGTATATAATACTGTATTATTGATAATAAACTGATAATAATTAAAACAAGTATTCCTGTAAATAAGCCAGTTTTGTAACTTAATGAATGTATATTGGGCATAATTTATTTTTGTTAATTTAATTAAGGTCTTGACATATTTAATGTGGCTTACGCATTTTTGTAAATTACTATCATGTAGTTAATTGTACAAAAACAAATGTTGAAAACTTTTGTAAGGCTACTGTATTAAGACATAAGTTGATTAAGTTTATAAATGTAATAATTTGATAGGATTAACAGGATTTTATAAACATGTAAATCTTGTCTAAATAATACTAAAGAATCGTTAAAAAATAACTTTCCGATTTGTTTTTTGTAAGATGCTTATATTTAGGTGTAAACCAATTAGTAATTCGTAATTTATAATTCGTCATTTCCTAAAGAAACTTATAACTTGTTTCACTAAGTACTGTTACAAAAGTTTTTCGACATTTACTTATTCATAACATTCTGATTAAGTTGCCTTTATGCTAATGCGTAAGCAACTATAAATAGGTCGAAGACCTTACTTACATTAAGGAACATGTATCAAATAACTGCCCTATTTTGCGTCATTATTTTGTCATTTTACTACCTTAAAAAAAGTCTTAAATAGTTCACTATTTGCGACTTTTTGTAAGTTGTAAAATAACAAACTAATCTATCAAAACGGACATTTATTTAATACCTATTCCTAAATTACAAGATTTTTATTTTTACAAAGCTCTTTTAGGTTGTTCAAAATAAGTTATTATTGTTTCTTCCAAATTAAGAATAAAAACAATATTTGTTTTTAAATGAGTATTATACAACAAAATTCCATCATGTTTTAGTGCTTCATAAACATTTGTTTTAAGCTTGTTCTTTTTAGTGCTTTCGTACATGTTACCCAAATACCAAAGACCACCATCTTTGCCTTTTGTAATTAGCTTTATTTTTATCTTTTGACTATATTCAAATACAATAGGACTTACACTATCATCAAAAAAAATTAGGAATAGATATTGTTTTTTAGAAATATTTTGTAGTATACATGCAAAGTCTTTTTTGTTGTTATTATTAAAGTCTCCTTCGATAATAGTGTTATACTCAAAGTTTTTTTTAGATTCACTATATAATTTGAATGTTACATTTTGTTTATAAATAAACCTTTCATTAACAAAAAAATTTCGTAATAGTTTTTTGTAATTTATTGGTGTTAATTGTTGAGCAATATTATTTCCAAACATCAAATTTATTTGTTCATACAATTTAGGTTTAGCAAGTTTTTCTTTACTTATATAACCGGCATTTCCTCTTAAACTAATGACTTTTAGCCAAGTATTGTCTTTATTATAATCAAAATTTGAATTTATAACCTTTACAGTTTCTCCATATTTTAGAGTTTCAATAACTTCAGCATCATTTTTATTATTTGCATATAAGTTTTGTTTGTCGCTAAGCACATGTCTGATATCGCTTTTCAGAACAAAATGTATACCAATACCAATAGCTGCAATAAAAGTTACGGTAATCAACAGTACAGAAAGATTTCTCCAAAAATCGCGATTAAAAATAGGTGCTTTTATCAAAGCTAAATCTGCAGCATCAATAATTTTTGTTTTTAAAGATGTTTGTTTAATTTTAGCATTAGATAGAGTATTATAAATTGCAGCACTAAACTCATTACATGATTGATACCTATGAAGTGGTTTTTTTTCGGTTGCTTTTAGAATAATATTTTTCATTTTGTCCGACACTCCAATATAAAATGTTTTAGGGTCAGGAAATGGTTCACTTACAATGTTTTGGTATAGGTCATATTCAGAACTATTTTCATCGTAAGGATATTGTCCGGTTAGCATTTGAAACAATGTTATACCTAATGAATATATGTCTGTTCTACGGTCAAGCACTTGTCCTCTAACCTGTTGAGGACTCATATATAGGGTTGTTCCAACTTTTGTTCCCGACTTTGTTAATCTTTTATTAATCTTATTTACTGTTTTAGCGATACCAAAATCAATAATTTTAATATTAAAACCAGATGTTACAATAAAGTTAGATGGTTTTATATCTCGATGTAAAATATTTTTTGAATGAATATAACTTATTGCATCAAGCATTTTTATAAACAGTTGGCTTGCTTTTGTTTCGTGTATTGGTCCTGTGTTATCAATATATTCGTTCAAAGGTTCACCTTTAATATATTCCATAACTAAATATATACCATCATCGTTTTCAATAAAATCATAAATACTAACAATATTTGGATGATTAAGTTTTGATAATGTGATGGCTTCATGTTTGAATCTTTCTTTTACATCGCTATTATTCATTAAAAGGGGATTAAGAAATTTAATAGCTACCTGTCGCTTTAGCTTCAAATGTACACCCAGATATACACTTCCCATTCCTCCTTCTTCAATGAGTTCGTCAATTCTATAATTATAAAATATTTCTCCTATCATATTTAAACTCAAAGGTTTTTATAAATTATTTGTTAGGTATTAATACCTGAAATGTTATAGCAATTAGCTTAAAAAGCCTAAAATATTGTAATACTGTCAGTATAATTACTTAATGGTATATATATTTTTTGTCCAACAGTCAAATTCAAATTATAATACTTATTTGCATTCATTATCAGATGAATATTAGTATTATACATCCATCTCAATATTTCCATTTCATCGTTTTGTTGTATTAAATGAATTGCTTTTATAGGTATTTCTAATGTATCTCCAATTTTTAATGTATCAATTTTATTTATTTTTTTAAAATATTCTGTTTTAATATTAAATTGATTAGCAATATCCTCAATTTTTATTTTTTTTGTAACCAAATATTTATACAATTTGAAATTTTCTTTATTCTTTACTTCAACTTTAACTGTATTATTAATAGTTTTATTTGAATTATAAAACATATATATATTAAAAAAAACAAAAACCAAAATAATGCATGCAGTAACAATAATTGAGTTTATCAAAGGTTTTGTTAATCCAGTTTTGTAATAATCTATATTAAAATCATTTGTATTTTCTATTTTATTTTCGTCTAAATTTTCGTCATATAATTCTAAATTAAAAAATTTTATAAGCTGAATTGAAATATTATCTTCCCCTCCTTCTTCATTGGCTAAGTCTGTCAGTTTTTTGGCAATTTCATAAGGTTTTGAATTTTCAGATAATATATTTTGTATTGTAGAATTTTCGACCATATTGGTTAAGCCATCCGAACAAAGTAATATATAATCATCACTCAATGGTACGAGTGGGCTAATGCAAGTATCTACTAAAAGATTAGGACTACCTAATGCATTGTATAGTTCGTTTTTTCTTGGGTGCATCCATGCTTCGTGCTCATCTATAATATTATCATCTATTAATTGTTGAACATAGGAATGGTCTTTTGTTAGTTTTATTAATTTATTATTTGTAAAATAATACAAACTACTATCACCTGCATGAGCATAATAAACAATATCATCGCGAATAAGAATCAAAACTATTGTTGCTCCCATTAGAAACAACTGTTCATCAGTTTTTGACTTTGAAATTATTTGATGATTTGCAAATTCAATAGAATCATTAATTGCTTCAAGAGGATTTGGGTAGTATTTTGAAGTAAAATATAGTTTAATACTTTCAACAGCCTTTTGAGAAGCAACTGCTCCTCCCCTATGCCCTCCCATTCCATCTGAAAGAACAAAAATATGACCGTTAATGGTATCAAAATAACCAATATAATCTTCATTTTTAGCTCTAATCAAACCTTTATCGGTTATATTGGCAAAGTCAAAATTTCTTAGACTTTTTGTTTTTGTCATTTATTATATTAGTAATTTATAAAAAAAATGGCTATTCCAACCCTTATTGTATCTTTGTTATTTATAATACTTTTTGATATTTTCATATCATTTACAAAAGTTCCGTTAGTACTGTTGTTATCAGTTATATAAAACAAACCTCCTTCGTTGCTTATTGTTGCATGATTGCTCGATATTGTTAAATTATCTACAACAATATCGCAGTCAGGATTTCTACCAACAGTCATTAAATGTTTATCTATATCTATTTTTTTTAAAACATCATTTACTGTTAGATGTAAAATTGGCGAAATACCATTACTACCTACAATTGTTTTATCACTATGTGATACAACATTTATTGATTCATTAATAATAGAAGATATTTTAGTGATTTTTTTCTTTTTTTCTTTGTATTGGTCAGTAACATAGTTTGTTTTACTTTCAAGTTTTGTTATTCTTCGTTTATTAATTATATAAAAGAAGAAAACAATCATAATAATAAATAAAAAACCAATAATCATAAAATATAGTTG
Source organism: Bacteroidales bacterium (assembly GCA_029938185.1). GTDB lineage: Bacteria > Bacteroidota > Bacteroidia > Bacteroidales > JAOZVK01 > JAOZVK01. The sequence continues at coordinate 6,278 of JAOZVK010000073.1, forward strand.
GTAGGATTCTAATAAACCTGTTTGTCTTGATGGCTTGATATATCTATTTTTAAATGTAGTACCTTTATATTTGATTTCAAAATCGCAAACTCTTTCTTTTTGTGTTGTAGCAAATCTAATCATGTAATTATTAGTACTAATCAGAGGGGTTTTGTTAGAAATGTCGCTTAGGTATGCTGAAAATACATGTTGAATATTATTAATGCTTGTATTGGTGTACACACCCCCTGTTTTTGCACTTAGTTCTCCGTACATATGACTGTATTCACTTTTATTTAGTAATATAGTATATATTAAAATCTTTTCTTTCTTAGCTTTGTCAATGCACAAATTGTAGGTATACTTATTTGTTTTAAAAATATTATTAGAAATTATTATTAAAATTTTGTTTTTAGAATTAGTTTTAGTGTTTTTAACAAAATTTATTGCTTCAAAAATACTTTCGAAAGTATTTTTTGCATTATTATCTGGAATTATAACATAATCTAAAATAGCTTGTGATAACAATTCTTTATTTTTTGTAAATTCAATGCTCAATGGATTTATATATTTTTTACTTTTGTTTTTATTACCATAATAACATACATTTATCTTGTCTTCATTACTAATAAAATTAAATGACTTTATTATATTATTTTTTATACTGTCAAGTTTATTAATATATTCAGGATTATCCGATACTTCAAACATAAAACAAATATGCCTTTGATTAACAATATTTTGTATCGAATCTAAAATAAAAGGTATTTCCTTATTTTTTTCGATTACTTTAAAATTGTTTTTTTTAGCATATTCATTCTTTGCAAAATAAATATCAACATTTATTACAGGATAAGCAGATTCATCAACATTTCTTATAATAAAATTTTGACTAAATGCAGAATCTATAAATGTAATTATAATAGAAAATATTATAAATAATTGTTTCAAAATTGCTAATATTTATACTTTAAATGGTTCAATTATTCAACGATACAATGGTACAATACATTGATTAATAGCTTATAGTATTTTTATAAAAGTAAAACTCTTAAGCTAATTTAGTATATGTATTATTTTATTTTTTTGACAGGATTTACAGGATTGATTTTTACCCTATTACGAAATACCTGATAAACAACACTTTCCAACTTTATGTGGTAGCCAAGATTTTGAAAAAGAAATCAAAGAATACAAAAAACAATTTGATACCATTGTAAAAAATGAATTACATAGCAACAAATCTTCAATAAAGGTAAAGAAAAAGCCTATTAATGTATTAACTGAGAAAGAGTATTTAATAGACAAATAATAACTTGTATAAAATGATAATAAAAAGCCTACATAATATGTAGGCTTTTTTATTTGTATTTTGTAGTAGTACAAATAACTGAACACCAAGAACATAAGGTTTCCAATGCACTCGTGTAAACTTATTGATAACTCCTTTACAACAAATAAATACTGATTTTGAAATTTCAAAAAAACTAAGTCAAAGTTTTTAGAAATACCCTTATATTAAGTAGGTAAATATATAAAAACGATACTTTTGTTTTTTATATCATATTGTTTATCAGGCGTAAGTAAACTTTTAGCTATCCTCTTTTAACTGTTCACTTACTGATAAGGGCTACCCGTCAGAAGTTGGACAGTCTTGTTTATCAAGCATTTCGTAACAGGATAAAAATCAATCCTGTAAATCCTGTCAAAAAATAAAATAATGTCCAATACTATATGTGTAGCCTTAATAAGTATTGTTACAAAATCTTTTCGACATTTACTTATTCGTAACTTCTTGATTAAATTGCCTTTGTATTAATGCGTAAGCAACTACAAATAGGTCGAAGATCTTACAACTTTACAATAAGCAAATACAAGTACCCATAAAAAAACTTCAAGCTATTTTACGTAAAAATTTTATAATGAAACATAGTTTATTACGTAAACAGCTGTAATTTAAGCTAATGTAAAGATAAGTACAAATTATTGGTTTTAATATTTGTATTACTCTTCTAATTCAATCATTTCAAACGGAATATTTAAAATTGATTGATAGTCTTCTCCAGCTTCAAGCATATCTTCATCATCTTCTTCATAATACCAATATATCATTAAACCAATACCAGGGTTCTCCTTTTTTATTGATTCAAGTTTTTTAAATACATCAAGTATACATTTAGATGAACTTGTGTTGAAATACTCAAGTTGAATTTTAACTTCTGTACTAGAGTTTGGCTTACTTTTATATGAATCAAGCCAATCTACTAATGGTTTGTAAAATTCAATTGAATTTTCAGGAATTGATCTTCCTTTTATTTCTATCAATCCGCTTCCTGCATTAAAATTTACAGTTGGTGTTTTAGGTGTTCCTTCTATATTAATTGATTCCATTCGAATAATTTTATCTAATATCTTATTATGAAATAATTACATCTAAACAAAAAAAGTAATAATTATTATTAAAACTATGAAATTTATACTCTAATTTATTTCCAGATTTTCTTGCAATATCTATCATTCCCAGTCCGCCGCCTCCTTTGTCCGAGAATTCTTCGTTACTTAATATTAATTTATATATTGATTTTAGTTGCTCTTTTGAAAGATAATTTATTTGATCTAACCTATCTTTTAAAAACTTCATTTGACTACTACTTACAAAATTACCAGTAGATAATTTATAACTTGCATTATTTACTTTTGAAAAAACAAAAATAGCAAATTTACTATCTTTAGATTCATCATCTAATTCAGGAGTATTATCTATATGATGATACAAATTTTGCAAAGATTCAACCAAAATATTATATACTTTTCTTCGTATTTTTGTTCTTTCGTTTTTGTCTTCAAGCTTTAGTTCAATTGTTGTTAATACATTTGTAATCAGATCAACTGATACTCCCCCTTTATATGCAAGGACTACATCACCTACACGCATATTTTTGTACCATTCTTGTATCTCAAAGGACATATAACGTATTATTTTATTTAGCCAAATTTAACAAATAATATTTACAATTATGCAAAATACTAAAAAAAAAAAATATTTTTTTGTAAAATGTAAAAATAGACCTCTTTATTTAATTAAAATTCATTCATTTAATTAAAAATAAAAAAATTTTTTAAAACTACACAAAAAACTAACTCGTACCTCCAATCTGGGCTTATAAAAATTAATAATTTACAACAATATTATTAGTTCTAATTTTATTCTTATTTTTTGTATTGCTTTTGCCCTTACAGGGCGTTCTTACTTATGAATACATTTATACATAGGGCGTTGCCCCATGTTAATGCTTATGCCTTTTTCAGGGCAAAAAAACCTATTAACGAAATAAAAAAACATTTTGGGAACTAATAAAAAACTGAAATAAGCTATTTTTGGGCAGTTTTTATAAGACCACCATTGTACCATTGAATAATTGTACCATTGTATCATTTAAAGTATACACATTTTACTAAAATCAAAAAAATGTCCTAATCATTATCTTTTTTGCTACCATCGTATATTGAATATTTCAAATATTTACATTCGAGTGCTCCATTATATAATGTTTTTTTTACATCAGGTTTTAGACCTATATGTTTTAAAGCTCCGAAGTTATTACTTAAAATCCAAACTTCAAAATTTGGAAAATGAAATTTTATCCTTTTTCCAATATTTGCATAAAACTTATTAATATCTTCTTTTCTTAATCTTTTACCAAAAGGTGGATTCATTATTATTGTTCCACTACTATTTTGTGGCTCTAATGTTGATATTGACTTTACATTTAATTCAATTTCAGATGATAATTTTGCATTTCTAATATTTTCTTTAGTAATATTTATATTTTCTCTTGAAACATCATAACCTAATATTCTATGTTCTAATGAGCCTTTTGCTTTGACATTTTCTAAAGCATTTTTTATGATACTATCCCAAAGATTTTTATCAAAATTTTTCCAATTTGTAAATGAAAAATTTTCCCTATTAATATTTGGTGGTATATTCATTGCTATAGTAGCTGCTTCTATTAATAAAGTTCCCGAACCACACATAGGGTCTATAAAGTCTCTATTATTATTCCAATCCGACATTAATATCATACCTGCTGCCAATGATTCATTTAGTGGTGCACCTGCATTTCTTTTTCTATATCCTCTTTTATGTAGCGACTCGCCAGACGAATCCAATGATATTGTACATTTTTTATCTGCAATATGAACGTTTATTTTCAAAATTGGATTTTCTGTATCAACAGATGGTCGTTTATTTGTTTTTTCTCTAAACTGGTCAGCTATGGCATCTTTTACTTTTAATGATACAAAATTAGAATGTTTAAAAAATCTAGAGAAAACTACACTGTCAATACTAAACGTGTCGTCTAAATCTAAATAATTTGACCATTTTATTTTTTTTGTTTCAAAATACAGTCCATCTCCACCTAATACTGGAAAACTTGCAATTGGCTTTAGAACTTTAATTGCTGTTCGTAAATAAAGATTCGATTTGTATAACAATTCTGTATCGCCTCTATAACTAACAGCTCTTTTTAATATATTAATATCTTCTGCACCTAATTCACTCAATTCTCTTGCCAAAATTTCTTCTAAACCTGATAATGTTTTGGCAACTATGTTAAATTTTTCTTTCACTTTTTTTATTATAAGTAGTTTTTCAATGTTTATATTTTGTTAATTTGCATATTGTTAGAATGTTAATATAATACCTATGCAATTTCATACAGGTCGAAGACCTAAATTCAAAAAATATTATAAATATTTATGCAAAAATATAAATTTATTAAAAACTGAAAAATATTTTTAATAAATATTAATATTTTATTTTCATTATATCATTATACAAAACATCATTGTTTAGTATTTCAACTGCTTTGATAAAAGAAGAATTTACGGAATTCATTATTCTATAATATTCACCAATAGTCCACATATCTCTTGCAATAAGAGCTTTTAACTGGGTTTTAATAATATTTTTTGATCCTTTAAAGTTTTTAATTAAATAGTCGTTATAGCTTATTTTTCTGTTTATTTCTTCTGTTTCTGCAAATGATACTAAATTTTTAAGTATTTTGTCATTAACTTTAAAATATTGATTGAATAATGTAAAATTTGGATAATTCTTTTTAAGAAAGCTTCTATTTTCATCTTCATAGGATAATAAAAATTTATTTACTATACCACTTTTAATCAATTGGCGATAATATTCCGAAACGTTGGTTGTATCAATAGGAATAAAAACATCAGGCATAATTCCACCTCCACCATAAACTACTCTTTTATTTACTAAAGTTCTGTATTTTAATGAATCTGGTAGTTTTATACTATCAAGATAAAAAAATTCTCCTTTTTTGTATCTATATATAATATCATTTCTATAATCAACAAAACCTTTTTTATATGGTTTTTGAATCAATCTTCCTGTTGGTGTATAGTATCTTGCAATTGTTAGTCGAATCATTGAACCATCTAATAAATAGAAAGGTCTCTGAACCAAACCTTTTCCATATGACCGTCTTCCAATAATTATAGCTCTATCCCAATCTTGTAACGAGCCTGCAACAATCTCACTCGCTGATGCAGAGCCTTCGTCAATCATAACTATTAGTTTTCCTTTTTCAAAAGTCCCTACTAAATTTGCTTTGTATTCGGATCTTGGACTATTTGCACCTTCGGTATATAGTATTAGTTTTTTTTGTGGTAAAAATTCATCTACAAGTTCTATTGCAGAGTAAAGATAACCTCCACTATTTTCGCGTAAATCTAAAATGAGATTTTTTAATCCTTTAATTTTTAGTCTATTAATAGCTTTTCGGAATTCGGGTAGTGTTGTTGCCGAAAACTGGTTTAGTTTTATATAACCCGTCGAAGAATTTACCATGTAAGATATATCAACACTATTAATTGATATTTTATCTCGTATTATTACAAAATTTCTATATTTTTTTTCAGCTTTTCTTTTTACAGTTATTTTAACAGCAGTACCTTTTTTTCCTAGTAAATATTTTCTTACATTTTGTGATTTTATCCCTATTCCTGCTACATTTTTGCCTTCAATTGAAATTATTCTATCTCCTGATAAAATACCACTTTTTTCTGAAGGTCCATTTTTAATAGGTGATATAACAAATATTGTATCATTTAAAACATTAAAATTTATTCCAATACCTTCAAAATTCCCTTGTAATGATTCGTTTATTCTTTTTACTATTTCCTTGCTATAATATGAAGAATGGGGATCAAGGTTTTTTAGCATTGCCAAAATGGCTTTTTCTACAATTTTATTCTCTTCAACACTATCAACATAATGTGTTGATATGATATTAAATACTTTATTTAATTTATAGATTTGTTCAGTATTTTGAGAAGAGACTGTTTGAATAAATATAAATGATATAACTATATTTATGTAAACTAATTTTATTTTTTTAAACATTTTATAATACTTTATTTGGCTTTGAAAGTCTTCGACCTATTTAATAACGAAAATGGCACCCAGCACAATATTAAGTGCTTATGCTTATAATCATTCGTGCATATTTGTCAGGGAATTAAAAATGTTCTCCACCAAACTATCAAATTTTCCAACATGTGTTTTTATTTCATCTATTGAAAATTGCTGGTCAAAATATAATTTAACCATTTTTACGACTGTTTGTCTTTGCTCGACAAGAGAATGTTCATTTAAGTTAAAAGCGTTTTTTGTTAGTTCTGCCTTTTTATATTTAGACGAATTTATATCTACCTGTTTGATTAAAATTTCACCTGTAAATGAATATTTAAAATAATCATTTGGATTTTCAGTTGATGGATTTATTAAGTGTTGATATTCTTCTTGTTTTATCCTATAAGTATTATCCTTGTATTTTGCACCAAAATATTCATTATTTGTTGAAGTAAATAAATTAGACCATTTAAATTTCAAAATTTGCTCTGGAATAGTATTTTGTTCGATATTTTCATTAGGAACTAATCCAGATAGCATATAAGTTCTTATATTATCACGAATTTCAGCAATATCATTCCATTCAACAGGATTATTTTTGCGAATAAAATTCGTAAAGAATACTGGTTCTCTCTTATTTATTCGCTTCATTTTCTTTTTTTCTTTTTAAGATTTCTAAACGTATCATTGCTAAATCACTATCATATTTGCCAATCGAATTTTCTAATTCGCTTAATAGTAAATCAAATTCATTTGTTTCCATTTTATTTTGAAGTAGTAATTTTTTTAATTTTGTTAGCTTTTTTTCGATAACGGGAGTTCGCAATCCTTTAACTTTAAAAATATCAAGCAGGATTTCATCAACTTTCCGTCCAAAAGATTTAGATGATGTATCTATTACTTTTATTGCATTATTTTCTGTTACTAATACTTTTACATATTTATTTTCAACTGCTGAAACTATATGAGGTGAATGTGTTGCAATAATTATTTGGTTATTATTTTTTTTAGCAATTTTTGCATATAAACTAATTATTTCATTTTGCCAATTAGGATGTAATGAACTTTCGGGTTCGTCTATTAAAATAATACTGTTTTTAATTGGTGAAATAAATAATGGGAAAACTTTTGTAATTATTTCTTTTTCACCATTAGATAAGTTTTTCAATTTTATTTCATCAGATTGTTGATTTTTAAAATAAATTTCTTTATCCTTATCTAATTTGCTAAACTCTATTTGTAAATTAAGTGCAGATAAAGTTTCATTTATAGAACTACGCATTTTATCATAAGCTTGACTGCTTTTAATATCTTTTTCATATATTAGTTCATCAATATAGTCTATAATAATTTGGGGGGCTAAATTATTTTCTTCACTTGCCTTATAATAGAATAATTTTTCTGAAATATTAAACGCAAATTTGCTTTTGTTTTTTTTCAAAAATTCACTTGTTAAATGAAAATAAGGCTCAAATGGTGTAGTATTAAATAGTTTCGCTTCTTCAATTTCAATATAACTTTTTTTATTTGCATTTGTTATATTCTGTTTTTTGAATGTTTCAAAAATAAATTCCAATAATGTTGTTTTTCCACTACCATTTATACCTGCTAAAATAGTAATCGGGTTTATTTTATCTTTATTTGTAAAATCAATTTTTAAATTTTTAAAGACTTTATAATTTCCAATAAATATTGACTTTATTTTCATCTATATTTTTTATTAATTGTTATTTAATCATTACTGTCCAAATTTAATAATCTCTATTTACAATTGAAATATTCTGTTTTAAAATTTCAAAAAGCCTTGAACTTAGAGTTTTTATGAGTACCCTAAATTAAGTAGTCTAACAAAAGTTTTCCGACATTTATATTTTATTAAATTACATATTATTAGAGTATTAATAGAATGCGTAAGCAACATTAAATAGGTCGAAGACCTTAGTTTGTGCTTATTACAATCTTTCAAAAAATACAATATTATAAAAATAATTTTGTGACAAAAAAAGCAATCATAATTACTGTAACTATTACAGGGACTTTCTTCAACCAAGTAAACCATATATTTAAGGCTTCGTCTTTATCTTTGGGTTTTAAAGTTTTCTTTTTGCTATATTCATGAAAGTGTGTATGGCAATTAGGACAAAGCTTTTCTGTCTTACCTGCTCCGAATTTACTTTTTTGGAGAATATGGTGTTCATGAATATAGAAATATGTATTACATTTACGACATTTTCCTTTTTTGGCTTCTTTCATTTTTGTAACTCTTTTGTAATAGTGATTTGGAAACAATAATCTTTAAGTTCTTTTGCGTAAAAAACCGGTGTTCCATCAATGGTATAATAATCACTTCCTTTATGCTCCAATAAATTGATACATTCCATTATATCTGACAACTTATTAAAATCTGTCCTTATTAGGTACTCAAACATTATTTTATCAAAATGTAATTCTTTAATATCCTGCATAGGTAATGGATTGGAAACATAAATACTCATTCCCATTGAATTTTCTTCATCATCGTAGTCAGCAGTCATATACACTTCACTGTTTTCAGAAGGTATTACTTTACTCATCTCCTCTTTCACTATCACGTTTACTTGTTCCTTGTTTAATCCCTTGTGTATCTTTTCAAAGGCTTTTGCAAGTTTTGCGATACTTATTTGTTGTTTGTTATCATTCATTTTAAATCTTTTAAATATTCAATTACATTTTTTGCAGCAAATTGATTGCCCAAAAATAAAAATAAGGTCTTCGACCTATTTAATGTTGCTTACGCAAGATATATAATAAACGGT
>JAOZVK010000484.1:0-4359 GCA_029938185.1 Bacteroidales bacterium
TAATCCATAATCCATAATCCATAATCTATAATCCATAATCCATAATCCATAATCCATAATCCATAATCCATAATCCATAATCTATAATCCATAATCCATAATCCATAATCCATAATCCATAATCCATAATCCATAATCTATAATCCATAATCCATAATCCATAATCCATAATCTTTGTACTAATGTGTAAGCAACAATAAACAGGTCGAAGACCTTAGAAAAAAGCAATCCCATTTTGTAAAACTTTTTCATTTAAAACTTCTACAAGCCTGCCGTTAATTTTATTTTTAAAAAAGCTACCTTCTTTTATCATTCTTACACTTTTCTTTTTTTGTTGCCTCCACCAACCACTTCTAATAATTGAATCGTAAAATACAATATTCTCTTGTTCGTTATCGGCTAAATTAGGATTTATTAGCGATAAACTTAAACGATTTTTTGACCAATCAAAATTATTTTTTATTTCAAAATTTTTAAATTCTATTTTTTCAAACTTTCCATATCCTAAAGCTCGTTCTCCACCCAAACCCTCATCAGCAAGTAATCGCAATGAAGCATTAAATTCATTTATCAATTCAAAATCATCTGCAAAATCTGCAAGAAAATAAAAATGAGGTTTTATTATATATTTTTTTTGTTCAACTTGGTTTAGCTGTAATGCTATTTCTTTGAATAGTTGTCCTTTTCCGTTTTCATCATTTGCAACTTGTCCAGTTGTGCGGTCAATTTTATTTTTTGTTGTTACAATTGTTTGCAAAAAAGGTCTTTCTATTTCAAAGCCAAATTCTTCTTTAGAATAGATAAAATTATTATCTAAAATAAAATTGTTTTTTTTCAAATCAAAAGAAAATAATTCAATATTATCTTTTTCTAAAACTTTGTTTGGCTCATATTTTTTATAATCTTCATTAAATTTGCTTGATATTTCCATGAAAATATTTTCGGATACCCATTTAGTTGAAAGAACTTTTGCATTAGTATTTTTATCAATTTTAACAGGAGGCATAATTCCAACCGGTTTAGGAAAAAAACGGATTGTTTTTTCAAACTCTTTATTTTTATAAATATCAATCAAAACAAAGACAGAAGAATGCTTTATTTTATGTTCTTTGTAAGCATCAATCATTTTTTTTACAACAGTTTGTCCATACAACAAGTCACAACAGTTTATAATTCCCGAAAACAGAGTATCGGAATGTATCATAAAATCAGAATCGGTCCAATCTGTGCTACCTATCCTAAATTTAGTATTTGGTTTTATTATTAGTTTGTATATTTTCATTTGTATTTTTGACTAAATTGAGAACTTAGTAAAGATTAAAAATATTTATAAATATCATCGTAAGGAAATTTAAAACCTATATTATCACTTTCTATAATTGGTATTGGTTCTACATTATCCGATTCGTAAAAATCAATAGTTTTTAAACTAATTTTAATTTTTTTAAATTTAATTTGCCCATATCCCCTGCTACCATTTCCACCAAGATAGTCATCTTCAAGCATTTTCATTGCCGTATGTAATTCTCTAAAATTTTTTTCAAAATCATCTTTGTCAAAAAAATTACTGTCGTACCAGATGTTAAATACCATATTAAAATCAAATTCCACACCCGCAGGAATTCTTTCTATTTCGCGTAAACCGCCCCTTTGAGTACCTCCAGTTTTTCTGTTTATAACATTTTCGTGTTTCGAGATAGTATATTCTAAATCTTTTTCAAGATTTTTAAATACTTCTTCACGATTTATCAATTTATTCTTGAATTCATCTGTCATAAAACAATCACGTACAACAAATAAAGTCGGCTTACTGTTTTCGGAGGCACCTACACCAAAAACTCTTCCAATGGAATGTTTGCTACTGTTGCATATTCCTGTTCTATTATCTACTTCTGAACTTTTGAAATCAGCTTTTTGTTCTGCAATACTTCGTAGTTTTCCTTTTAGTGAGCTTCCGGGTATATAAGGCACACCTGTTGCTGTTTTAATTACATTGTTGTCTATTTCGCCAATTTTTATAATTCCTTTTGAACCACCTATATGAAGTCCTGTTTTCAATTCGATAATACCTTCTATTATTATTTTTCCTTTCAAACTCATAGTAAATAGTATTTATTAGTTATGTGCATAATATTTGTGAAAAGCCAAAATTGAAGTAAAAAACTCTTGAAAATTTTCCCAGTTTACAGTATCATTAATTTTTTTTATCATTGGAATTAATAATCTTGTAATCATATCTTTATAATCTCTATTTCCTTTTTCCTTACCTGCAATATACATCAATAGCGGTATCAATTTAATAGCCGATTGGTAGTTTTCACTTTTGAATGCGCCATGTAATTTTCGTATTTGCGAATTCGAAACATTTCTTAGATAATCCCTTACATATTCTTCTGTTCGTTCAATAAATTCAACTTTATCATTATAATTTTGTTTTAACACATAATTGTTGAAATAATCGTAGTAATTAAACAAACTTTTCGAGTTTGCTCTTCGCCATTTTTTAGTAACAATTTTATTTTTGGTTGTTATCATAATTTTAATTTAAAATGTGAATTTTTCTAATTTCCGCAAAATCCAAGTCAGATTTTATCATTTTTTTTACTAGCTCAAATTCATTAAGCATTTTTGCAAGTTCATCCCAGCTATCCACAAAGTCAATAAGTTTGTAAGCTGTGTATATAATTGTTTGTTGAAACAATTTGTAACCACTTTTCTTATATATTTCTGCAATGAACACAATTAGCTCATCTTCTTTTTTGTTGTAATGTTCTACAATTATTTCATCGTAATAAATATCAAACATTGCAATAAAAATAAGAGCAAATATTGAAATATTTTCATTTTTTTCGGGAATAAGCCAATGGTTTGGAAACTTTTTTATTTTATTATTCTCTGTAATCATTTCAATATCTTTTATAAAAATATTGTCATCCTGATATCTAAATTCCGTATCGCAAGTGTCTGATACTATTTTAGAAATATAATAAGGAAATATTATTTCTTCAAATGTGGTGTTTTCAAATATCCTTTCAAAATAGCCGTCATCTTTTTCTATTGTAAAAATCTTGTTCGGGTTTGAAATTGCAACAATCGGATTATTCAGATAATAAGAAATGTATAATTTTCCGAAAGTAGAGTTATTTATTACACTGATATTATTTTTTTCAATAAATTGTATATTTCTAAACTCGGCTCTTCGTCTTGCAAACCAAATATTGTAATGCGAATCGTAAGATTGTTCTTGCAGAGTTATCAGAGAATCGTTATTTGCATAAAAATCAGCCATAATTAGCGGATTTTGCGAATTTGTAAATTTTGTAATATTAAGATTAAAATCGTATTCGCTTGATTTTATTATTCTGATAGTTATTAATGCATTTTGGTCTATGTCGCTCTGCTCATATTCTTTTAGGCTTTTATATGCTTTATGTATTGAATATACAGTTTGTGCACCGTTAATAACATCCAAACCTTTTACTTTAATATTATCGGCAGCATTTTCTCTAAACTCACCAAACCCTCTTGTAACAGCGGTAATTCCGTTGTTAAAATACCAGAACCATCCCGGATTACGTACTAGTGTGCGTACAATATCCTCATTAATATTTGATTCGGGAAGTGGATTGCGTATATTTTTAATAAATAAATTAAAGCCATAAATTTCAAATAGTTTATATATTTCTTTTGGCTTAACCAAAACTAAGTAAGATTCATAAATTTGTCTACCTTTTTGAATAGCAATATAATCTCCATAATTATTTGTATTGTTAAGCGTTCGTTCTATTTTTATTGTAGGTGCCAATCTATCGGGGCTTTCATCATTAAAAGGATTTTTTATAACAATTTTTTTAATATGCTTATCAATATAGCTGTTTCTTAAATCATTAATATCAATAACGTTAAATTCGCTGAGAGAATCATTTTTGTTAAAATTATTAATATTATTTACCGTTTTTTCATTATTGTTTCGCAATGTTATATACAAAAATTTAATCCGTCCACTATTTTTAATATACTCTGGAAAATTGGACAGTTCTTCCAATAATTTTTTAAATCTTATTTTAGCGGAACTTTCATCCATTTTGCTATAATGTTCGTGCAATAAATCAATATCTATTATGCCATTTTTTATCAAACTAAAATCTTGTAGAGTTTTCTTTAAATCATTTTCTTTTATATTTTTGGTACAATTTTTCATATTACACCATTTTGCCTGAACAATGTATAGTGTATCTCTAAGTTTAAGTATTAAATCAATTGATTTATCATCAGCTCTGTCAATAATATAATATTTGTAATCAGCAGAACTCACAAAAAGCGTCAAATTGAACAAAAACAATGGCAAATTAAAATGAA
>JAOZVK010000484.1:4369-4473 GCA_029938185.1 Bacteroidales bacterium
TTTTTTTATGAATACACTAATTATTAAATACTAATAAAAATGATTTAATAGTTTCAGAACTCACAAAAAGCGTCAAATTGAACAAAAACAATGGCAAATTAAAA
>JAOZVK010000485.1 GCA_029938185.1 Bacteroidales bacterium
CCTTAAAAATAACATTTTCACTATTGCAATATTTACATTTTACATTTACTTTTGCGATAACTTTTTTTGACAAAGATAATAAAAAGAACTGAATTAACCCATCACCAAATCTTTTAATGATTCTACAATTTATGCTGTTTCATTTTCATCGGACAGGAAATATATTTTAGCATCATCAAGCAGTAAAACAATATTATATGATGCTGTAAAAATGAAAAAACTAAAATTATTTCCTTTTTCAAAGATTGTAAGTATGGATAAGAACAACAAATATCTTTATATCAATTCAACAGACTCGTTTATAATTTGGGATATTCGTGTAAATAAAGCTGTAAAAACATTTGAAAATACCAATATAAATAAAATAAAATATTCTGAGGATAATAAATATATTTTTGCAATTGGTTTTGGGTATTTTAAACTCTTATCCCGAAAAACATTTAAGGAAATACTTACGTTTTACAGTATTGGAAAAAAAGACTGGATTGTAACAAGCCCCAACGGCAGATTTGATGCTACACAGGGCGCAATGGATAAAATGTATTATGTAAAAGATTTGAAAACATTTCCGCTAAGCAATGAAATGAAAAAAACTTTTTACTCCAGACTTATGGAAAATCAGATTTAGAGAAATTTTAAAATAAGGTCTTTGACTGTGGTGTTAATAATTTGGGGGGTTAAGCCAAGTAAAATCATGCATGTTTTGTTCTTGTTTAATGTACGAATCAGTTCAAAAATAACTATTGTTTTATAAAAATGTTTTGTAAAATAGCATAAAACAAGAATAAAACTTGTATGATCGCAAATATCCAAATTATTAATATTCCAGTCTTCGACCTATTTAATGTGGCTTACGCATTTTTATAAACTACTGTCATATAATTAATTGTACAAAAACAAATGCCGAAAAACTTTTGTAAGACTACTTACTTAAAAGAACCAAGCAACAGACTAAAATAATAAACATGGAACAAGAAAAAGATAACGAATTATACGAACATTACAAATTTGTAGCAGATAAAGGACAAAAATATTTGCGAATAGACAAATTTCTAACAAATAGAATTGAAAACACATCTAGAAACAAAATTCATGATGCAGCAGTTGCAGGAAATATTATTGTAAACAAAAAACAGGTAAAACCAAGCTATAAGGTAAAGCCTCTTGATGTTATACAAGTAATGTTAGAATATCCTCCAAGAAAAATTGAATTGCTTAAAGAAAATATACCTATAAACATAGTATATGAAGACCAAGATGTGATAGTTGTAAACAAAGAGGCAGGAATGGTGGTTCATCCAAGCTATGGACATTATTCAGGAACACTTGTAAATGCTCTTGCTTATCATCTCAAGGGGTCTGAATTATTTGAATCTGATGATATTAGACCTGGGTTAATTCATCGAATAGACAAAAATACATCAGGCTTATTAGTAATTGCCAAAACCGAACATGCCAAAACAAATATTTCAAAACAGTTTTTTGACAGAACAACTAAACGAAAATATTTAGCTATGGTTTGGGGAAATTTCGATGAAGAAGAAGGCACAATCACAGGTAATGTTGGACGAAGTTTAAAAAACCGAAAAGTTATGAGTGTTTTTCCTGAGGCTGACTATGGAAAACATGCAGTAACACACTATAAAGTTATAGAACGATTTGGCTATATAAGTTTGATAGAATGTAGATTAGAAACAGGTAGAACACATCAGATTCGTGTACATATGAAGCATATTAAACATCCTATATTTAACGATGTTGAATATGGCGGGAATATAATTCTCAAAGGAACTACTTTTACAAAATATAAACAATTTATTAACAATTGTTTTAAAATATTGCCAAGACATGCATTACATGCAAAATCTTTGGGATTTATTCATCCAACTACTGGAAAACAAATTGATTTCGATTCGGAACTTCCAAACGATATGGCTACACTTATTGACAAATGGAGGAATTATATTAAATATAGATAATTTTTTAGGCATTTTTCATAAATGTCAAAAAGTAGTTTACACTTTTTTTTATTCTTAAAAACCTTATTTTTTATTTAAAACCTTAATAGAAGATAAATATGACCACTATTTCTTAAACCTTATTACCTTATTTATAATAGTTTAAATAAGATAATAAGGTTAATAATGACGATTAAACTTTATTTCTACTAAGGTTAAAACAAAAAAAAATAAGGTTTTAAATCCAAAAAGTGTAAAGCGATAAATGAAAAATGCCATTTTTTAGATATTTTTAATATTATAAAAATAAATGTTTTAATTTTTTATTAATCATAATATACTGTAAATATAGCACTTAAATACATGTTGAAATAAAAACACTTTTTTAAAGTCGAAAAATATTCATTAAAATTTATTTTAATTAATCAATATTATATTTTTGCAAAATATTTTTTAATAAATTAGATATGGACAACTATAAAGCAATCAGAGGAGGAGAGTTTCTTATTAAAGAAACCAGCGAAAAAAATGTATTTATACCCGAAGAGTTTGACGAAGAACAAATAATGATAGCTCAAAGCTGTAAAGATTTTCTTGAAGCTGAAATCTATCCTATTCTTGACCGTATAGATTCTCAAGAAGAAGATTTAATGAAAACCTTACTTCAAAAAGCAGGAGAGCTTGGTTTATTGGGAATTTCGGTATCCGAAGAATATGATGGTTTTGGACAATCCTTTGTAACATCAATGCTTGTAAGCGAAGTGTTGGGGGCTGGTTATGCTTTTTCAGTAGCTTACTCGGCACATACAGGTATTGGAACTTTACCAATTCTGTATTACGGAGACGATGAACAAAAACAAAAATATCTTCCTAAATTAGCAAGTGGTGAATTAACAGGAGCATATTGCCTGACCGAACCTGGAGCTGGTTCTGATGCTAATTCTGGTAAAACAAAAGCAACACTTACTGAAGATGGTAAACATTATATTTTGAATGGTCAAAAAATGTGGATTACAAATGGTGGATTTGCAGATGTACAAACTGTTTTTGCTAAAATTGACAATGATAGAGTATTAAGTGCATTTATTGTTGAAAAAAACTACGAAGGAGTATCTTTTAATCCAGAAGAGAAAAAAATGGGGATTAAAGGTTCGTCTACTGTTCAGATTTTTTATAACAATTGTAAAGTACCAGTTGGAAATTTATTAGGAAAAAGAGGCGAAGGGTTTCGTATTGCCCTTAATATACTAAACTTAGGAAGAATAAAACTTGGTGCCAATGTTCTTGGAATAGCAAAACGTTCAATAAGTCATTCGGTAAATTATGCTAATGAAAGAAAACAATTCAAAACCCTTATATCTAACTTTGGCGCAATAAAACATAAATTAGCCCAACAAGTAATTAAAACATTTGCAAGCGAATCAGCAGTATATCGAGCAAGCCAAAATATTGAAGATGCTATAAAATCATATGTAGAACAAGGAATGATAAAAGGTAAAGCCAATGTTGAAGCACAAAGAGAATATGCACCCGAAGCTGCAATATTAAAAGTTTATGGTTCCGAAAGTTTAGACTATGTTGTAGATGAGGGTGTTCAAATTCATGGAGGTATGGGCTTTTCTTCTGAAACTGAAATTGAAAGAGCATATAGAGACTCAAGAATTAACCGAATTTTTGAAGGTACCAATGAAATAAACCGTTTGGTGATTGTTGATACAATAATAAAAAAAGGTCAAAAAGGTGTTTTATCTATTTTTGAAAAAGCGGTTGAATTATTTGATAAAATTGACTCATTGAATGAAAAACCCAATTTAAGCGAATCATATTTTGAAAAAAATCAACAAATTGTTAATAATTTCAAAAATGCTTGTTTGATATTAACAAAGGCATTGGTTGATAAATTTCAGCGCAAAATTGCTTTTGAACAAGAATTATTGTTCAATTTGTCGAATATGATTATTGAAACTTATGTAGCCGAATCGCTTTATTTGCGTGTGAAAAAACTAAAAAAAATAAAAGACAATAATGCAATTAGTGTATATACCAGCATATTAGATGTGTTTTTGTTTGATGCTTCAAATAAAATATACAATAATAATCTCGAAGCAATATACTCTTTTGTTGATATAAAAGAACATGATAAATATATCAAAATATTAAGATACTATACGCATACAGGTTCTATAAATACAAAAGAATCAAGACGAAAAATTGCAAACAAACTAATTGATGATAATAAATATAATTTTTAAGATCTTCGACCTATTTAATATTGTTTACACATTATAACAATATGCAAATCAACAAAATGTAAATATTGAAAAATTTTGTTAGATTATATTCACTATAGTAAAATACCAGAGTGAATATTTAGTACTCAATTTTTTTCAAGCTGTGCAATCAAAGTCCGTAAGGACGACATCTATTGTTAAACCACAATGATAATCGTGGTAAGTAGGTCGATATATAAAAACAACACTTTTGTTTTTTTTATTATGCTGTTTA
>JAOZVK010000074.1 GCA_029938185.1 Bacteroidales bacterium
TTATTTGACTTATTTCTGTTCTGGCTATTGGTAATTTTTTCATAGTTTAGTTGTTTTTTTATATATCTAAAGACTTGTTTAGTAAGTCAATTTGGGTTAAGATTAGTAATAATATTTTTATTCCAGGTTTCATTATTTTCGGATTTTATTAAGCTTTTTTGTATAGCTTTTTAACATACATAATAGAAAAAAAATAAATCTAAACAAATATAAGTAATTAATTGGTGTATTTCATATAAATTTTATACTTTTTTAAAATTCAACTTACTTTTTGCTAATAATATATCAAGAAAATTAAAAATCAAAGGTATATATTTTTTTATATATTTACAGATATTGAAATTGGATAACATTGGAGGTTCATACAGAAACATTGAATGACATATCGGTTGTAGAAGCGATGTTGTGTGGTTTATACATTAATTTAAGAACTTTTAATAAAAACCTTTTGTAAAACATTATAAATGTTTATTAAAAAAAAATACTATATTTGAGTTTATATAGTGAGTACTAACATAATAAAATTTACTTATGTATAAAAACTTAATATGAAAGTCCCATTTTTTTATTTAATAATAGTTTTAGGATTAACCATAGGAGTTGGCTTCTAAGCTACGCACTTTAATTTTGGGGGTGCGAAAGCGGATAGTCATTTTCATTTTTATTGTAATTCGGCTAAATAAGAGTTTAATGGAGGTATGGTCTTCGACCTATTTAAAGTGGCTTAAGCATTTTTTTAAAGCATTATAATGCAGATAATTATATAAATACAAATGCCGAAAAATTTTTGTTTGACTACTTAAATCTCAAAAAAACAAATCAGATTATTTGTATATTGTAAATTAATGTTTATATATTCATTTTTTTTAGTATATTTATCAACTAATATTTACTATTTGCAATAAGGTCTTCGACCTATTTATAGTTGCTTACGCATTAGTACAAAGGTAATTTAATCAGGAAGTTACGAATAAGTAAATGTCGAAAATTTTTTGTAACAGTACTTATATAATTTATTTATGAAAAAGAAATATTTTAGAATCTTATTGTTTCTATGGATATTACTAGTGGTTATATCTTTGACATGGAATATATTCTCTATTAAAACAAATACGGAAAAACTTGTTAAGAATATAGCTGAAACTTTTTTTGAAGAAATAAAAATTGTAAGACTCTGGAACTCCATGCACGATGGTGTGTATGTTCCGATAACTAAAGATACTAAGCCAAATAAATATCTTGTTGATAAAAATAGAGAGATAGAAACGACCGAAGGATTGAAACTTACAAAAATTAATCCTGCCTACATGACAAGACAAATTTCTGAAATATCTAACAGAAACTCTAAAACACAATTCAAATTAATAAGCCTAAAACCTCTAAATCCAAAAAATATACCTGATGAATGGGAACGCAAACAATTGGAAAAATTTAAAAATGAAAAAGATGTATCTTTAGAGCAAGCAACGATTGATGACAAAGAAGTTTATCGTTATATTGCTCCTCTTATGGTTGAGAAGAAGTGTCTTAAATGTCATGCAATACAGGGCTATAAGGAAGGAGATGTAAGGGGTGGATTAAGTGTAATCGTGCAAAGTAAGTTGTATAATAATATGAGTTTTAAGCAGATGATGTATAATATATTAGTTCATATGTTTTTTTTTATTACTGGGATTTTAATTATTTATTATATAAATAATTTAAGTAAAAAATATATTAAACAACTTTCGGACAAAAATATTCAAATTAAAAATAAAAATAAACAAATAGAAGAAAATAGGAAGCAACTAATTACATCGCAATCTGATTTGGAGGTAGCTAATAAAAAAATGTTTGATGTTAATAAGCTTATAACTGAAAATCAAGAAGAAATAAAAAGTCAGAATGATGCTCTAAAAATTAGTGAAAAAAAGTTTAGAATAATAAGCAATACTGCTCCTATTGGATTAACTGTTTCCGACCAAAATGGAAATAACATATATTCAAATAAAACCAACCAAGAAATTTCTGGACTAAATTACGATGAATTCTTAAATGATGGTTGGCAAAAAATAATACACCCTGATGACAAAGAAAAAGTTTTTACTTTAATTGAAAACTGGAAAACCAGCGAAAATAATATGCTTGAGAGTAAATATCGTTATAAAAATATTAAAACAGGTGAAATAAAATGGGTTGATACAAAAATCACAAAAATGTTTGATGACACAAATCTCATTGGTTATATTTGTGCTATTGATGATATTACCGAAAAACTAAAAATTCAAGAAAATATTAAGCAGTCTGAATTAATTTTAAAAACAATACTAACCAATATAAACTCACCTGTATATGTTATTGATGTAAATACATACGAACTATTATTTGTAAATAAGAATTTCATAAATTCATTTAAAAAAAATAGTGGAAAATGCTATAAAGTAACACGCAATTTTTCAAGTCCATGCAGCTTTTGTATAAATAAATCAATAATCAATAATAAAAATGTAACCAAGTTCGATGAATATTATAATAAAAATAATGGTAAATGGTATTACTTAAATTCAAATATTATTAAGTGGATTGATGACAGAGATGCACAGATAGTTATAGCTACAGATATAAGTAAACAAAAGTCAAATGAATCAGTACTAAGAAAATCGCAAGAAAAACTAAGTGAAAGAAAAAAAATAATTGAAGCCAAAAATAGGAAAATAACTAACAGTATAAATTATGCTAAAAGAATCCAAAATGCAATTTTACCTTCAAAAGAATTTATTAGCAATATTTTTGACGAGCATTTTATTCTTTATAAACCAAAGGACATTGTGAGTGGTGATTTTTATTATGTAAAAGAAATTAATGACTATATAATTATTGCTGCTGCTGATTCTACTGGTCATGGTGTACCTGGTGCACTAATGAGTATGATGGGGATTTCTCTATTAAATGATATTGTATCAAAAACTAAAGTAACAAGACCTTGCGAGGCTTTAGATAAATTAAGAGTTGAAGTTAAAAAAACTTTAAATCAAAAAAATGTAATAACATCTATGACAGATGGGCTAGATATGTCATTATGTACTATAAATAAAAAAACTCTTGAAATGCAATATGCAGGAGCTAACAATCCAATTTTTGTTATAAAAAGAAATAATAATAAAATTGATATTACTCAAATGACAGCAGATAGGATGCCTATTAGTATTTCGAGGAATGAAAAACCTTTTACAAACCATACTATAAAATTGGAAAAAAGCGATAGAATATATTTTTTTTCTGATGGATACTATGACCAAATAAATCTTTTTAAGAAAAGAAAATTATTTTTTAAAAACTTTAAAAATCTTATAATCAGTATTCAAGATATGCAATTAAATGAGCAAAAAGAATATTTAAACAACTATTTTGTAGATTGGCAAAGTGGGTATGTACAAATAGATGATGTTTTGGTAATGGCTGTTCAAATATAAGTAAGGTCTCAGACCTATTTAATGTGACTTAATCTTTTTTACAAACTATTGTCATATAGCTGATTGTGAAAAATAAATGTCGAGAAATTTTTGTTAGACTACTTACAAATGCATTAAGACAATATGATAAAGGTTTTAGATTGAGTAAAATAGGTAAAATTTTTCTGTTTATTTTCTCTCCTGTCGGTATTCCTTTATTAATAATTGGTAACAAGTCAATCAATAAATCAGCAGATACTTACAATAATTCATTAAGGGGATTGGAAAAAAAATTAATACAATTCTTTGGAGATTTTGTAATGTTGGCTACCCACGTAAAGTTGAATAAGGCTACTTATCAACAAGTTGCGTCTGTCAGGTATTTTCATATGATAGTAAGAGAACTGGTCAGCGGCAGGTAAAAACACCTGCCGAGTGCAGCAAACTATGCAACTTTACGTTGGTAGCTGGCGTAAGCAACATTAAAAGGCTCGAAGAGCCTAAATTTCTTCAGCCATTTCTAAAGCTTTTTTAAGTGCCATAAGTTTATTATTTACCTCTATAAGTTCATTTTTTTCTACTGACTTATCAACAACTCCAGCACCTGCCTGATAAAACAAAGTATTATTTTTGCTCAAAAAAGAACGAATCATTATAGCATGGTTTATATTTCTATTCAGACCAATAAAGCCAATTGCCCCTCCATAGTAAGCCCTGTCCTGATTTTCTATTTCTTCTATAAGTTCCATTGCTTTATATTTTGGTGCTCCCGATAAGGTGCCAGCAGGAAATGTATCTGCTAATATTTGAACAGGTTTAGCATTATCTTTTATTTTTCCTGACACTTTGGAAACCATATGCAAAACATGACTAAAATATTGTATTTCTCTAAATACCTCAACAGTAACATTACTACAATTTCTACTTAAATCGTTTCGAGCTAAATCAACAAGCATTATATGCTCGGCATTTTCTTTTGGATCTTTCGATAATTCTATTGCAAGCTCCTTGTCCTGCTTGTCGTTTCCGGTTCTTTTAAATGTTCCTGCTATTGGATTTATAATTGCTTTACACAAATCTATTTGTAATTGAGCTTCGGGTGATGAACCAAAAATTTTAAAATTATCATATTCAAAATAAAAAAGATATGGCGATGGATTAATATATCGTAACGCTCTATATACATTAAAATCATCGCCTTGAAACTGCTGTGAAAACTGTCTTGATAAAACAATCTGAAAAACGTTACCAATACGACAATGTTTTTTTCCTTTGCTTACCATATCCATAAATTCGTTGTCGTTTAAGTTTGAACTTTCGTTTCCCAGCATTTTAAATTTGCTTATCTGAAATGTTATTCGTTTAATAATAGATTCAATATAATCTATTTTACTTACATTATCATTTATAATATTTTCTTGTATAAATAGCTCATTTTTAAAGTGATTTATAGCAATTATAAATCTATAGAAACTATATTTCATATCGGGCATGCTATATTTTTTATTGGTTTTTTTACCAATATCAATATTTTCAAAATGTTTTATTGCATTATATGAACTATAGCCAAAAACACCGTCTACTTTATTAAAACTGTTATCTTCAACAATCTCAAACTGATTAATAAACTCATCAAGCTTTTGGGGTACCGATATCCTATCATCTATTTTTAGAGTACTAAAAATTTTATCATTTAGTGTTTCAAATATCGTATTATCATTCACCTCAAACGAAACCAATGGATTAATACAAATAAACGAAAAACTATCGCCTCCACCATGAAAATCGGCACCTTCCAATAATAATGAATTTGGAAACTCATTTCTTATATTTAAATAAATACTAACAGGTGTAATTGTATCTGATAGTTTTTTCTTTACAATTTTTCTAATTTTATATGCCATAAATAACTTACAGTTAGCGATTAATAATGAGCAAAATTTGGCTACCCGTCAGAAGTTGGACAGTCTTGTTTATCAGGTGTTTCGTAACAGGATAAAAATCAATCCTGTAAATCCTGTCAAAAAATATAATAATGTCCAAATACTATACGTGTAGACCAAAATTTTTATAAAAATTTATTCGCAATCAATAATAAAAGACTCGAAGAGTCCAAAAAAAAAGCCTGTCGTGAATCGACAAGCTTTTAACAATTTAATTATTAAATTATATATTTCAACAATAGCTTAATGCATTTCACAACTCAACTTGTTTGAAACACCACCACCATATTATATACAATTTTCTAATCATTCTTTTTTTTTGACAAATGTAATACATTTATTATAAACTACAAATTTTTTTGTAACTTTGCTTGAATTGTTTTTATGTCATTTTTTGGGCTACACGTTTCCATGATTAAAATCGTGGGCGAACAATAGTTCCCACGATTAAAATTGTGGGCTAACAATAGTTCCCTCGATTAAAATTATGAGCTAACAATAGTTCCCATGATTAAAATCATGGGCTAACAATAGGGTCGTCCTTACGGACTTTGTTGTGAAAAAAGCCCGATAAGGCGATTCTATTGTTAGCCCACTGCGATAGCTGTGGGATATAAAGTTCCCATGATTAAAATCATGGGCTAACAATAGGGTCGTCCTTACGGACTTTGCTGTTGTGAAAAAGCCCGATAGGGCGATTCTATTGTTAGCCCACTGTGATAGCTGTGGGATATAAAGTATATTATTATGTAACAATTTTTAAGAAATAACGTATATTATATTTTACAATAAAAGCAATATTTTTAGAGTACACATTAACATATTTATTAATAAAATTATAAACCAAAATGAAAAAATTAATATTATTATTCGTAGTTGCAGTATTTACAATTAATGTAAGTAATGCACAAAATGTTATTAACATCAACAGCTCAAATAAAAGAGCTAATAAAGCAGAAATTTCCAATAATTATAAAGAAGCAAAACGCATACGAGCTATGTATTTTAATAAGCAAGTTCAAACAGATAAGCATGTCAAAGTAAATGATATTATTCAGCTTGACTTATTTAACGATAAAGAATACGAAGCTACTATTGATAAAATTAGCACAGATGTGAATGGAACATTTTCAATTAGAGCAAAGTTAACAGGTTCTAAATTTGCATATTGTTTTATTACAACTTCTGATGGTAACAGCTATATTGATATTGAAATTCCTGAAAATAATGAATTCTATAAGTCAGTACGTAATCCTAAAACTAATGAATATTTTTTGATGGAAATTGATAAAACTAAAGATGACCATATAAAATGTGGTGGTTCTATAGTTCCTCCAGTAACAAAACCAAAAGATAATGATTTTATAAAGAAAAATATTAAAAATAATGATACTGAAAAATCAAACGGAGTATTTTTAAATAACCCTTATAATTCAAATAAGGCAGGAGGAAATACTATTATAAATGTTTTGGTAGTATATACTCAAGCAGCAAAAAAGTGGGCTGATGGTTCTGCAATGAATATGAACAATATTATAAGTTCCTTTATGGAAAAAGGAAATTTAGTTCTCGAAAATAGTAAAACTTCATTGGAAGTTAGGCTTGTACATTCAGTACAAGTTAATTATACTGAGCTTAATAATAGTCAAGATTTATATAACTTAAAAGATAAAACTGACGGATATATGGATAATGTCCATGCTTTAAGAGACGAATATGCAGCAGACTTAGTAGTATTGCTAGAAGAGATTTCTTTTACGGGAGGATTAGGTTATTTGTATAATGATAAGTCGTGGGCACCAGCAATTTATGGTTTTTCATTAACAAGAATACAACAAGCATCTGGTGGTATTACAGTCATACATGAAATTGGACATAATATGGGATGTGGACATAGTAAATACCAAAAAACTGCTCCTGGACCTGGTGTATTTAGCTATTCATCAGGACATCGTTGGGAATATGCGGCTAATAAATACTATTGTACTGTTATGACTTATGGCTCAATGAGTGAATTTCCAGATGGAAATTTTTCTTCTCGTACATTATATTTTTCAGACCCAAATATTCAGCATGAAGGAAAAGCTACAGGAGATGCAACAGAAGCTGATAACGCAAGAACCATAAGGGAAACAAAAGAAAAAATTTCACAATTTAGAAGTACTGTTACAATATCAAAAAATATTTCGGAAGCAGGTACTATAAGTGGAGGAGGAGTATATGAAGGAGGTGATTATTGTAGACTAAAAGCTGTTCCTAAAACAGGTTATAAATTTGTAAAATGGACAGAAAATGGAAAGGGAAAATCTACAAAAGCAGAGTACAATTTTTTTGTAAAAGGAGACTTAACATTGGTTGCTGTTTTTGAAAATTTAATAACTTTTGATATTTCGGCAAGCACAGACCCTGCAAACGGTGGAACAATTAATGGAGTGGGAGCACTAGGTGAGGGGACAACAGCAAACTTAACAGTAACACTAGTGCCAGAATATGGATTTGTGAACTGGACTGAAGGTGGTTCTGAAGTTACAAAAGATGAAAAATTGTCTTTTACTGTAACTAAAGATAGAACTTTTGTTGCGAATTTAGTTAAATTACAGGCATTTAACATTTTAGCAAGTGTAAGTCCTGCAAATTCTGGAACAGTTACAGGAGCTGGAACTAATTATGATGGAAAAAAAGCCAATTTGGTTGCAAAAGCAAAATTAGGATATAAATTCACACATTGGACAGAAGGCGGGAAACAAGTTTCAACGGATGCTAACTTTACATTTACAGTAACTAAAAGTAGGTCATTAGTTGCAAATTTTATTGTTTTAGAAAAATTTGAAATATCAGCAAGTGTTAATCCTGCAAATTATGGTACAATTAGTGGAGCAAAAATATATTATGAAGAAGAAACTGCAAGCTTAGTTGCTAAACCAAATACAGGATATAAATTTACAAAATGGACTGAAGGCGGAAATAAAGTTTCAGCAAGTGCAAATTTCTCTTTTAAGGTAAGTAAAAAAAGAACATTAGTTGCAAATTTTACTTTGGAAACATATAAAATTTCTGCAAATGTAAACCAAGCTAATAGTGGAACAGTTGGAGGAGCAAAAACTTATAATTACGGAGAAACTGCCACTTTGAAAGCGGTACCTGAAACTGGATTTAATTTTATTAACTGGACTGAAAAAGGAAACGAAGTATCAAGAGATGTAAAATATACATTTACAGTAGATAAAGACAGAGCGTTAGTTGCTAATTTTTCCTCAACAACAGGTATTGCTGATTTAAATAAAGTAGATAATTATACATTATACCCAAATCCTACAAATAAATTATTAAATATTAAATTAAATTCATTTTCGAGCAAAGATAATCAAAATGTTTCCTTGAGCTTGATTGACTTAATGGGAAAAAAGTTTGATTTAGAAATAATTAATAAAAAAACAGATTTAATGCAAGTAGATGTAAGTAATATAAATCAAGGAATATATTTTCTACAAATTATGAAAAATAATGAAATAGTCAAAACACTAAAAGTTGTTATTTCTAAATGATCGCAAATCATATTTCCTACGATTTTAATCGTGGGCTAACAATAGGGTCGTCCTTGCGGACTTTGCTGTTGTGAAAAAACCCGATAGGGCGATTCTATTTTTAGCCCACTGTGGTAGTTGTGGGGTATGAATTTTATTATATACCATCAGCAATTGCATCAATCATTTGTTGGTATTTTATATCTCTCATACCAAAGCCTGCAACTGAAGGGTAATACAAAATGTTTTTCCAATCTGCACTCATCGTATTCCATGGATAAGCTTTTTCGGGTGCATAGATTACAATTTTTGCAGATTTGTTTAATGTATTCCAATATGTAGTTAATTCTTCAAATGTTTTTGGTAAACCTTTGGGATAACGAGATGGTTTTGATTTTTTTTCTAATTTATGGGCAGTTGCGTCAGTCCACATAACAATAATTTGTCTTGTATTGTCAGCATTTGTATTCCATTTTGATTTTAAAGCAATTATTAATGCCTCAAGACCACTTTCTGGTAAGTCTCCACCTCCTAATGCTTTAATTTTATTAACAGCACTTGAATATTGGGTTTTTTGCTCTGGTAAATTGAAAAAATCTGATTCTATTAATGGTATAGGGTCGCTATAAAAATCTCTAAAACCAATTACTTTTACTCTTATATTTTTGGCTGCTTTATCTTTTTCTTTTAATGATTTTTGTAAATCATCATAAAATTTCAAGGCATTTGATTTAACATTACTTATCAGTTTACCCATGCTCCCAGTTGCATCTATACACAAAACAATATCTAAAGTGTATGTAATAGGTTTTAGTTTTAATATTCTTTTATTGTCATTTTTAAGCAAATCTACCACAGCAAGTGATTCTATACTGTCAGGATAATATCCATTTTTGATTCCTCTGGTATATATATTTGAGCAAGTAGGAATGGTATTAAAATGTGCTATTCCGCTTGAATCGGATTTTGCTTCAAAACTTACTTTTTCACCATTGGCTAAAGTAGCTGAAATATTTACTGATGCATTTGGTATTAAAAAATTTGAGTCATTTAAACTAACAACTTTAAACAATATTGGCTCTATTTTAGGTGCGATTTTTAAAATATTTGGATTATTTTTTTGCAATGCCGAATGTGTGTTCTCTCCCGAAAAATCAACATAACAATTATTAATTGTATTGTATGTAATTTTTATTTTGTCAGTATTTGTTCCAAATATTAAATTATACAATCTTACTTTTATTAGATTAAAACTGACTTCACCCGATGAGTTTGTTTTTTTATCAACTGATTTTGCTTGTCCACTTTCATCATAGCTAAGAGTTAATTTTATATCCTCAATAGGTTTATTATCCTTAATATTTACAAGTTTGAAATCTATATCTTTATTGATAGGAATAAATAATGCCAAAGGTAATAGGAGTAATACTAGCCACCATAGTGGAAATACTCTTTTTTTAATTTGAACAATATATTCTGATTTATTTTCATCAAATGTAAAATCTGCTTTTCCTTTCATATATTTTTATATAAAATGTTAATTTTATGATATTTTAACTTATTTAGAATTACGAGAAACTACAATAGTTTTAACACAATTCTTTTATTAAAATCTCAGTTGTTTAAACAATATGTAAATAGACAAAATAATACAGATTACCTATTGTAAAACAGTTAATTAAAGCTTGAAACTTTATTTAATATAACTTACATATTTTTTAATATTATAGAAATATTGTATATAGTATAAATATTAAAAGACTTTTGTTATATTACTTACAAATTACTTTAACCGAACCATTTGACCAACTTTGCATATTTGTTTTGCTCCATTCCCGTACCGATTGTGGAAAATTACTTTGCAATGAAGCTTTGTATGTTTTGGTATTATATTTACTATATCTTGAGTCGTTTTTCCATTTCTTATTGTTTATTATAGCTGGTCCTGTTTTATCTAATAAAACACTGCCTGTAAAATTTTTACCACTGTATATTATCACACGAGTTCCTTTATCAATAGCAATTCCATCAAAAGTATATTTTACAGATTTTGGGAATGTTATCGAATTATCAGGATATTCTCCATCTCCTACATATTCACTGTACTTGTCAACTCTATAAATTTCGCTTATATTGTTTTCAATAAATTCATCACCAACAATAAGTCCTGTAAAAAACACACGACAGTTTTTGCGAGGACCAGGTGGTGGAGGAGGAGGGGGAATCGGTTCAAGCGGAATATCTCTTGCACTTTGTGGCGCGCTTAACAAATTACTAAATTTTTTGTTTCTTATTGTATAGTTATTTAGTTTATATCCACTTTTAGTAGATTTGATAGATATTAAATCATCAGGAAAAACACCCGAAATAACAAAGTTTCCAGAACTATTACTATATTCAAATTCGGACAAAGCTTTACCATTAACACTTATTTCATTTTTAACTCCTGAGATTGGAGCTTTTGTTTTAGAATTAATATTTCTGAATGATATATTTTGCTTTTTGGGTCTAAGATAAATAGTTCTACCCGCTTCATCATATTTCATAAATTTATCAACAATATCAGTTTTCGAAGTATCGTAATAAAATGATTTTTGAACTAATAAAGTAAACTTCGCAAGTACGTGTATATCATCAAAAACGCCAATACCCACACCATTTGTGTTTGTGCGAACCGATGAAATTGTTTTTCCTTCGATTTTTAAAGATGCTTTAGCATTTGGAA
Source organism: Bacteroidales bacterium (assembly GCA_029938185.1). GTDB lineage: Bacteria > Bacteroidota > Bacteroidia > Bacteroidales > JAOZVK01 > JAOZVK01. The sequence continues at coordinate 11,624 of JAOZVK010000074.1, forward strand.
TAAGCTCTTTTGTTTTTAAATCTCTTACAATAAATTTAAGAATAGTCTTCTTAGGTTTCAAACGTAATGTTCTGTGGTTCTCAATATTTCCAGTTATATTCTTAACTTTATTGATTATTGTATCATCTAGGTAGCCATATTTTCTACCAATAACTTCAATATTTGCACAATAAGGTACATTTTTTAGACTTACTAATCCTGCAACATCTGATAATTCTTCCCATTCAATTTCAGTACCATTGATATTGCATTTTGCAAATACTTTAGAATCTGGCAATGGTTGTCCATCGTCATTATCAACAACAATAAAATCCAAATCATATGATTTATAAGGTAGCTTTAATATTATTTCTTTATTATTTTTTAGACTATGAAATTTGGGTTGAATACTATCTCCAGAATAACAGCTATTTACTGCAATTACTAAAGCGGTTTCATTTCTAAAAAACAAATATGAAAATAAGCTATAAGATATATCTTTAAATTCAACGATTCCATTTTTATCAGTTGTATTTTTTAAGCTTATAGTGTCTGTTGAAAAAAAACTAGCTGTTTTAAAATTAAATAAATATCGGTCAATATATGAAAATTTAACAAATGTACTCTGTAATGGATTTTCTTTTGCAGCATCAATGGTTTTAAATTTTACATTCTTATTAAAAACTAAAAGTAGTAGTAGCGGTAATAATAAAAGTAGTAACCACCAGTAACGCCTTTTTTTTAACTTAATTATATATTCGTCTTGAGTTTCGCTATAAGTATAGTTTGCTGTTACTTTCATTTTATATATTTTTTATTAAGGTCTTCGACCTATTTATAGTTGCTTACGCAATTGATACAAAAACAATTTAATCAGTAAGTTATGAATAAGTAAATGTCAAAAAACTTTAACATTACTTAGGTGTAAATCAATTCGTAATTCGTAATTTATAATTAGTAATTTCCTAAGCAATATTAAAAAGGCTCGAAGAGCCAATTTTATCGACAATCAATTTTATATTTCCAGTGAGTTAATATTCCCCCACCTATAATTTTTATAGTAATATAACCTTGACTACAAGAAAATGTTCTTGACCCCTTGCCTCTAACTTTTACATTAGTATCATATAATTTTTTTCTTGATGAACCTGCTCCACAATAAACAATCAATCTATCTGGAACAGAGACCATATCCCAGTGAACGGTAAAGCTTTTTTTACCACCCAAACTATGAATATTTTCTGTAATACCAAAACCTCCTGATTTTTGTGGTTTGTCGCAAGGTAATACGTTGCCTTTTGGTGGCGGAGGAGGAGGCGGTGGAGGAGGCGGGGGCGGTGTTTTTGATAAAGGTATATCTCTATTTGATTGCGAACCGCTTGCCAAATTGCTAACTCCCCTATTGTTCACTGTGTGACTATTAGGCTGATAGCTATGTTTCGAAGCTGTTACTGATATTTTATCCGTTGGATAAAGCCCTGCTACTATAAAAATACCACTTCCATTACTATATTCAGGAGTTGAACGTCTGCTTCCATTTATTGTTATATCATTTTTAACACCCGAAATTCCGTTAGAACCAACTACATTACGAAGTGTTAGGTTTTGTTTTTTTGGTCTAAGATAAATTATTCTATCTTTAATATCTAATTTTAGAAATTTATCGACAATAGTTATTAAACTTGAATCGTGGTAAAAAGCTTTTTTGGCATGAATTGTTATTTCTTTTAATATATGAACTTCTTTGAACATACCTTCGCCAGGTAATGTGGCTCTACCATTAATATTTGTTCTAACAGTCTCAATTGTCTTACCATCAACAATTAATGATGCTTTGGCATTAGATATAGCATGTTTTGTTCTTAAATCTTTAATTACAAATTTAACCATTTTTTTTATTGGTCTAAGCTTCAGAACTCTATTAGGTTTTAGTTCACCATAGAGGTTTTTGACTGGAGCTTCAATTGTATCGTTTTCATAACCATATTTTCTTGCAATAATTAGTACATCAGAGCAATATGGCATATCTTTTAAAATTACTATACCTGCTACATCTGATGAATCTTTCCAGCTTTTTTTAACATTTTCATCAAGTAGTTTTGCTATTATAGTTGCATCTGGTAATTCTTCATCATCATCAGCATCAACTATTAAAAAGTCAAACGAATAAGTTCGTTGATTCAGACCTATTTTAGTTTCTATATCATTTTTTAAGCTACCAAATTGTGGTTTAAGACTATCGCTCATATAACATTCATTGGTTGCTACTACACTTGTTTCTTCTGATGAGAAGAATAATAATTGGTATAGGCTATAAGAAATATTATTAAATTCGGCAAAACCTTCAGCATTTGATGTGTCTTTTAAAATAATTTTTTTATCCGAAAAAAAACTGATTTTTTCTAAGTTTATGAAATCTCTTTTATTATAAGTAAATTTCACATTAGTATTTTCAAGAGCTTTATTAGTATCTGAATTAATTGTTAAAAACTTAACATTCTTATCAAATTTTATTAGAAGCAATAGTGGTAATAATAATAGTAGAAACCATAGAAGCCACCAATATTTTTTTTCTTTAAGCTTAATTATATATTCGTCTTTCTGATTATCATATAAAAAATTCTCTTTAGTTTTCATATATTTTAACTGTTAATAAATTACTTTATAGATTCTAAATGTATTAAAAAATATTTATATACTATAATATTTATTTATTTATTTTTTTAAATTAAATCAAAATCAAAATAATTATATTAATCAAAATAAATTTAATCATCATAGAATCCTGATATAATGCACAAATATAGCATTATTATTTAAAAAAGTTTCTTTATACATAATTGTTAATTTTATTTAAACAATTGTTGTTATTACAGAAAAACCTAAAACAATTTCACTTCACTACAAAAAATTATTAAGTAAAGCTTTAATAATTATGTTTAATTTTTAATCTTTACTAAGCCCTGCATTCAATAGTTTTTACATAATTTTTATAATTTTTTTTTGAAAATCAGTTTGTATACATATGTGTAATTTTTTTTATAAAATAAATATTATGGCTTAAATATTAGAATATCAGTATATAACAATTGTGAATTATAGATATACATCCATAAACATATAATTACATTGGTGAATACACTATTTACATTGAGCAATATATGGGTTACATCAAGACATTAATAAATAAAATATAGTATAACTTAAACTGCAAATATTATATATAAGATGTCTAAAAGAGTATGGAGATATAACTAATGTAACTGCAAGGTTGTAAAAAGACGTGTAAAATAGATATTATGTCAAAATAAATAGATGTATTATTGTAGGAATTATAAATTTATTATTGCATGAAATATGGGTTTTTGTATTTTTTGGAAAGTAAATTATTTATACTTTTAAAGGTTCAATTATTCAATGATACAATTATACAAAATATTGAATAATATGTTGTAGTGTAGCCTAAAACAGAAAATAAAGAAGAAAAAGGTTTTATTATTCCTACATTTGAATGTAGCGGTTTAGTGCAAAATTTCAACAGAAATGAACTCTATGAAACATATATATAATATGCCTGTTTTTCTTGATACAAATATTTTGGTTTATGCTACTTTGACAGATTTTGACAACACCAAACACAAGATTGTCAATAAATTATTAAAAAATCTTAAAGGTACAAATAAGTAATTAACAATGAATAATGGACAATTAACAATTTTGTTTACGCCAGAATTACAATAAGTTACAACTTTACAAAGTGTCGATTTTATAAAATGACCTACTTATTTCAACTTTACGAACTTAAAAGATATTGAAAATAAAATGTTTAGCATTCTTTAGT
>JAOZVK010000486.1 GCA_029938185.1 Bacteroidales bacterium
TTCATTTTAATTTGCCATTGTTTTTGTTCAATTTGACGCTTTTTGTGAGTTCTGGTTTTGTAGGGACTATCATACTGGTCTTATAAAAATACGAGCAAAAATAGCTTATTTAAGTTTTTTATTAGTTCCTAAAATGTTTTTATATTTCGTTAGTAAGTTTTTTTGCCTGAGGGCATAAGCATTAACATATTATCTAAGTAGTATAACAAAAGTTTTTCAACATTCATATTCTTACAATTAACTGTACAGCAGTAGTTTTGTAAAAATACGTAAGCCACATTAAGGAATAGGTCAAAGACCTTTTCTAAAAATAAAAAGTTCACTATCTATAAACTTTTCACTATATACTATATTTCCACTAATTTTAGGAGCTTTAATTCCATTATGGAAAAATTTTTTCCCAATATATAGCCTTGCTTCATCCCAGCAATTTTCTTTTACAAGACTATTAATAAAATTTGCTCCTCCCTCGATTATAACTGATTGTATTTCTTTTTCATATAAAATATCAATAATCTGATTTATAATGTTTGCTCTGTAATTAATTTTTATATACTCAAGGTTTTTTGAACTTGCTTTTTCATTCTCCGTAAATACTATAGTTTCATTACTTTTATCAAATAGGTGTAAATACGATGGTAGTCTTAGGTTTTTATCAAGAACAATTCTTATAGGATTCTTGCCTGTCCAATCTCTTATATTTAGATTTGGATTATCTTTTTTAGCTGTATTTGTTCCTACAAAAATTGCATCTTCTTCGGCTCTTAGTTTATGAACCGATATACGAGCCAATTTATTTGTAATCCATGTAGGACCTACATAATTTTGATTTACTCGTGTAATATCAATAAAATTATCAAGAGTTTGTGCCCATTTTAAAATTATATAGGGTCTCATTTTTTCGTGAAATGTAAAAAAACGTCTATTCAACTCACGGCTTTCTTTTTCGAGTATTCCAATTTCGACATCGCAGCCTGCATCTTTAAGAATTTTTACTCCCTGTCCCGAAACTTTCGAAAATGTATCAATACAGCCTATTACAACTTTGGGGATTTTTAATTCTTTAATCAATAAAGCACAGGAGGGAGTTTTGCCTTGATGAGCACATGGTTCTAAATTTACAAAGAGAGTAGATTCTTTTAAAAGCGATTTATCTTTTACAGAATTTATGGCATTTACTTCAGCATGATTTTCGCCATATTTTTGATGATAGCCTTCGCCTATAATTCTTTTTTTATACACAATTAAAGAACCCACCATTGGGTTTGGCGATACACTACCTATACCCAAATATGCAAGTTCTAGGCATCTTGACATATATTTTTTATATTCTTTAATTTTCATTTTGTTTTAACTTAAAATCAATATTTTCAATAAATCAATCAAACAGTTATTTAAGTAGGTTGATATACAAAAACGATACTTTTATTTTTTATATTATGCTGTTTATTTGGTGTAAGTAAAATTGTTCATTTCCCAAACATAAAGTTAAGAAGACTTATAGAAATGCTGAGTTAAAATTTGGCTCTACAAGCCTTTTTACATTACATATGCACAAATTTATTAATACTTTTTAATTAACTGATAATCAGTACCTGTGAAGTTTTTTAGGCATTAGCAGCATTAAAAATTTCGAAGAGCCAATATTTTTTCCGTTAAGGTCTTCGACCTATTTAATGTGGCTTACGCGTTAGGATAACGACAATTTAATCAAGAAGTTATAAATAAATAAATGTCGAAAAACTTTTGTAACAGTACTTACATAATTATTTAATTTTGTTTGCTCTTATATTAACTAATCTTTGTAGAAGTTTCTTTTCTTCTGCACTATTCATTTTAGGTATTGAGTATATAATTTTTAAATACAAATCACCATATAAATTAGGATTATCATAAAATGGCATTCCTAATCCTTTTAATCTTAGAGTTTTTCCATATTCAATACCTTGAGGTATATTTATATTCATCTTTCCTTTAAATGTAGGTATATTAACTTTTCCACCTAATAATATTTTGTATATGTCTACATTAACATCTTTATGTAAATCGTTTTCTTTTCGCACAAATGCATAATGTGGTTTTATTACAATTCTAATATATAAATCACCTCTTTCACCTTCATAACTACTATATTTCCCTCTACCTTTTATTTTTAATATTTGTTCGCTTTCTATTCCGGGTTTAATTTTTAGTCTTAGTTTTTCGTTGTTCATATTTAGTATTCTGTTTGAACCTAAATAAGCTTCTTCTAAGTCAATTGTAATTTTGCCTTTTGAATCATCGCCCTTAAAAAGATGAGCATATCTGTCGGAACCGGATTTTCTTTTGCTAAAAAATTGTTTAAAGAAATCAGAAAAACCTTTTGTTCTTTCTTTACCAAACAAATCGTTATATACTTCGTTGAATATATCGTCATCGGTTATTTTAGAACTTGTATATGTTTCTTTTTGAGTATTCTGAGTTTTTTTTCTTTGCTCATTCCTACGTTTATTTCCAATAAAATCATCAAATGTTTTGCGTTTTTCAGTATCTTTTAGTACTTCATAAGCTTCAACAATTTCTTTAAATTTTTCTTCAGATGATTTGTCTCCTGGATTCTTGTCAGGATGGTAAAGCATAGCTAATTTACGATATGCTTTTTTTATTTCGGCAGCTGTTGCACTATTTTCTACACCTAGTATTTTGTAATAATCTTTAAATATTACACTCATAGTTTTATTGTATTTTTAAATTAATGTCTTCGACTTATTTAATGTGGCTTACGCATTATGTTAATACTCTAATAATATGTAATTTAACAAAATACAAGTACCGAAAAACTTTTGTAAGACTACTTATTTGACTTATTAAAGGTCAAAAAGTCAATTATTTGTTCAAAATTATATAATTCTGTAATTATAAGCAAGTATTTGCAATTTTCATGCTATTGTTTGTAAATAATTCAGAAGTTTTATTTTCTATAATTAGTGTCCAACCATAAAGTCATAAAAATCGCAAAGCGTTGACCGATTGGTTACCCACGATGCTAATCGTGGGCTGATAACAAGCCAATTACAGAAATGTCTTTAGGCATGACCTATAAAATTGCTGACTTTATGGACGCACACTAATTAGTTGTATAATTATAGATAATCAACAAATTATGATTGAATTTCATTCGCTGAAAATATAATAATCATTTTTAAATTTTATTTAGTTCTACTTTACAAACTTAAAAGGTATTAAAAATAAGATGTTTAGCATTCTTTAGTTAAAAAAAATGCTTAGTATTTTGAATTTTTATTTCTCAAGTTTTTTGCCCTCGTAAGGGCATAAGCATTAACATGGGGCAACGCCCTATGTATAAAAGCATTCATAAGCAAGAATGCCCTGAAAAGTCAAAAACAATAAAATACATTGTATATTTTTTTTTATGAATACACTAATTATTAAATACTAATAAAAATGATTTAATAGTTTAATTATCAAATAGTTTTAAGTTCGTAAAGTAGAATTAGATGGTACAATTATTCAATGATACAATACTTTGATTAAAAACTAAAACCGTTTAGAGTATATGTTAAATTAATTTGTTCATTTGCAATTAAGAAAAAAACGCAAATAGTGAACTATTTAAGACTTTATTTTGAAGCAGTAAAAGGGCAAAGTAATGACGCAAAATTGTATTTATATATTTAAAATCTCCTTAAACACAATATTTATAATATCAATAGAGTTTTATATAAAAATTAACATTTTTTAACATTTTAAATATATTATTATGTCTAAACTGAATATTGAAATTAAAGCTAAGTGTAAAAGTCACAAACATGTAAGAAATATATTAAAAACTGGTAATGCAAAATATATAGGGACAGACCATCAGGTTGATAGCTATTTTAATGTTAATAATGGCAGACTAAAATTAAGAGAAGGGAATATTGAAAATAATTTAATACATTATAATAGAGAGGATAAAGAAGGACCAAAACAAAGTGATTACTCATTATATAAAACTACACCAAACTCTTTACTTAAACCATTAATGACAAAGGCTCTAGGACTAAATACAGTTGTAGATAAAAAAAGAGAAATATATATGATAGACAATGTAAAGTTTCATCTTGATAATGTAAAAAATCTTGGTAAATTTATTGAAATTGAGGTAAATGGAACAGATAAAAGTAATAAACAGAATTTAATGGAACAATGCAAATTTTATTTGAACTTATTTAACATTAATAATAATGATTTGATACCAGTATCATATAGCGATATGTTGATACAACAACTTATCACTTTGTAAGATTTTAGACCTATTTATACTGTTAAGTACTGTTACAAAAATTTTTTGTCATTTGTTTTTTTGCAATCGGTTACATGATAGCAATTTATAAAAATGCGTAAGCCACATTAAATAGGTCGAAGACTGGGGTGTTAATAATTGGGGGTTTTTAGCCCTGA
>JAOZVK010000487.1 GCA_029938185.1 Bacteroidales bacterium
ACTAAAGAATGCTAAACATTTTATTTTTAGAATCTTTTAAGTTCGTAAAGTAGAAATAACTATATTATAAAATAAAAAGAGTGAACAAATTTTCAACTTTTAGTTTTTAGCTCCTTAGTGATAGGAGCCACCCGTCAGAAGTTGGATAGTCTTGTTTATCAGGAGTTTCGTAACAGGATAAAAATCAATCCTGTTAATCCTGTAAATCCTGTCAAAAAATAAAATAATGTCCAATACTATATGTGTAGCCGTGATAGTTTTAAAAATACCCCTCTTTTTTTCTATCTTCCATTGCAGCTTCCGAACGTTTATCATCGGCTCTTCCTCCTCTTTCTGTAACACGTGTAGCGGCTATCTCTTTTACAATATCTTCAAGGTTATCAGCTTTTGATAATGTAACTCCTGTACATGTAATATCACCAATAGTTCTGCAACGTACATCTAATTCAACAAACTTCTCGTCCTCTTTCAATTTCATAAAAGGGGCAACAGCAAACCACACACCATCTCTTTTGAAAACTTTTCTTTTATGTGTAAAATAAAGTTCTGGAATTTCAATATTTTCCATAAGAATATATTGCCAAACATCCATTTCAGTCCAATTGCTTATTGGAAAAATTCTAAAATGTTCGCCCATATTTTTCCGACCATTAAATATATTCCATAACTCTGGTCGTTGATTTTTTGGATCCCATTGTCCAAACTCATCTCTGTGTGAAAAAAAACGTTCTTTTGCTCTTGCTTTTTCTTCATCACGACGACCTCCACCCATTGCTGCATCAGTTTTAAGATCGTCCAAACCATCAAGCAATGTTACTGTTTGAAGTTTATTTCTACTTGCATTTATTCCTTTTTCTTCTTCAACTTTTCCTTCATCAATTGAGTCTTGTACATATTTCACAATAACTTCAGCTCCATATTTTTTAGCTAAATCGTCTCTAAATTTGATTGTTTCATCAAAATTATGTCCAGTGTCAATGTGTAGCAATGGAAATGGAACTTTTGCAGGATAAAATGCTTTACGTGCAAGGTAAAACATTATTATTGAATCTTTTCCTCCCGAAAATAACATTACCGGTCTTTCAAACTGGGCAACGACTTCGCGTATTATAAAAATAGATTCAGATTCTAATTCTCTAAGATGATTTATATTGTATTTTTTCATCTGTAATAATTTATTTAAAAAATATTGAGGTTTTTTTGACCTATTTAATTTTGCTTACTTAACAAGCCATCAAAGCTATATCAAGTAAACAGATAAAATTATATGTGTTTGTTGCCAATTTAATAATAAGTTTGTACAAATGCATTAGCAACATTTATGTAGCACTTAGTGCTTATTCTTCTTTTGCAGCTTGTTCTATTCTAAATGAAGTTTTTATAATTAATAAATTCTCTTCAGTTTTTGTTGTTTCATGTAATCCACATTCTTTTTTTGAATTATCTTCCCACCACCATCTTCCGGCACGAATATCTTCTCCTTTTTTTATGGCTCTAGTACATGGAGAACAGCCAATACTAATAAAACCTTTATCGTGTAAACTATTGTACGGAACATTGTATTTTACTAAATAATCGTTTATATCGGCTAAAGTCCAATCTTTAAGAACATTAAATTTTATAATTTTGAAATTCTCATCCCATTCAAAAAATTCAAGCTCGTTTCTTGCAGTAGATTGTTCGGCTCTAAGACCTGTAATCCAACAAGCATTTCCGCTAAGTGCCCTTTTTAGTGGTTCCACTTTTCTAATTCCACAACATTCTTTTCTATTTTCGGTAGATTCGTAAAAACTATAAGGTCCTTTTTCGCTTAATAGTTTTTCTACTTTTTCAGTATTAGGATTATATATTTTTATTTTATTATTATATTTTTCTAAGGTCTTATTATAAACCTTATATGTTTCTTCAAACAACCTACCTGTATCAAGTGAAAAAACTTTTATTGGAATATTGTTTTTTAATATCAAATCGGTTATAACTTGATCTTCTTGTCCAAAACTTGTTGAAAAAACTATTTTATCTTTAAATTTTTCTGATAAAAATAATAATTGTTCAACTACTGTTTTGTTTTTGATTTCTTGTTTTAATTTATCTATCATAGTTTTCATTTTTATGCTACTTACGCCTAAATAATTTTATTAACTTATGCGTAAATAAACTCGGTTAACCTTTTATTTTTATAAAACTGTTAGTCAAAGTATTGTAAGGTATGGGGGCATATAATTAAATGTCAAGCGGTTTTGACACACAAACATTAGACAATTTGTTTTTTTTAAAGAACAAAGTAATACCAATTTCATCAAAATCATATTGTTCTTCATTTAGAATATCAATATTACTACTCATATAATCAAATTTTATTTTTTTACTTTTGTAAATTTTTTTAATCTCTTTTATTATATTTTTTTTATTATACCTAAACCAATCTTTACCTCTGTATAAAAAATAAGTTGTGTGAATATTTAAGTCTGTTAATTTATCTTGCTCTTTTTCGTAATCAATAAATAGTCCTAGTTCATAATATTTAAAAGATAAAAAATATTCATCATCAATTATTTTATCTGGTTTGCCAAGAATTTTTAAAACTTGATTTTTACTATATTCAAATTTTATTTTTCCTAAACCTACTCCTATTTTGAAATTATAGTCCATTGTTATTTTCCTCTTCTTGAATGCATCTCTCCTTTTCGTTCCATTTGCTCTCTTATTCGTCTTGATTTTTTTCTGAGATGTCTTTCCAATTTAGCATCTTCTTTCGTTTTATTAGTTTTATTTTTAATTTTCTTCAATTGATTATTTATTTTCTCAATTTCTTTTTCAAAACTATTCTTTTTACCTTGATTTTTATATGGTTCATTTTTCTCACTTTTCTTTTTATTTTGCCAACTATCGTTTTTATTTTGCTTTGAATTGTTTTTATTGCTGTTTGTTTTACTTCTATTATTATTCGATTTCTGATTTTCAGTTTGCTGTTTAGCAAATCCATGAAAGTACTCAATTCCAGTATATAGCATAAAAACAGTAAGGAATAATACCAAAAACAATTTTATTGTTAATTTGATATTTGGTCTTGTTTTTTAGAAATAGTTATTGTACTCATATTTTATTATGTTTTGGTTAAGATTATAATATACTTTAAACGATACAATTATCCAATGATACAATGGTACAATATTTTGATTAATAATTGATAACAGTTTGTTAACGTTAAAACTATAACCGTTTATAATATAAGAAGAACCAAATTAGGTTAAGAATTTGACTTTTATAAAATTGTTTAAGCTATTAATCACAATAATGTATCATTTAATAATTGAACAATTTAAGTACTATTACAAAAGTTTTCCGATATTTACTTATTCATAACTTACTGATTAAATTGTTTTTGTACTAATGCGTAAGCAACTATAAATAGGTCGAAGACCTTAAAATATAATTACATATCAAAAGATTTTGATACACAAACATTAAACAATTTATTTTTTTGTAACCATAGAGTTAAGCCAATTTGTTCAAAATCGTATTCTTCTTGACTGTCAGCATCACTAAATTCATACATTTCGTATTCAAACTGATATTTGAGTTTTCTTAAATTGTATTCTTTTTTAATAAGTTCCAAAATTACATCTTTTGTTAATAAATATAAATTATTATTTCTAAAAATTAAATTTTCTGTTTGAATTTGTATATCGTCATCAAAATTATCAAAATGAATATAAGTAGGTCATTGTATAAAATCGACACTTTGTAAAGTTGTAACTTATTGTAATTCTGGCGTAAACAAAATTGTTAATTGTCAATTATTCATTATTAATTACTTATGAAATATCAAGACCATATTTCAAGTACCTATAATCGGTAGTATAACAATCTACACCAACTTCTTTATTAAAAAAATCGGGCTTTCCAAGTATTTGAATAATACTGTTATCAGAAATATTAAATGCAATATCACCAAATCTTTTTCCTATTTCAAAAATATAATCCATATTACTTACCTTTTCGCCAATGTGTTTCACCAGATTTATTAAGCTCTTTTTGTAAATTTTTGCTTACCTTTTTTGGCTACCAGTTTTAAGTTAGCCGCTTTTTTACCGCAAAGTTACACAAAGTTTGACGCAAAGTTTCACAAAGTTTTGCTAATCTTTACTTTAATTTTATGATTAAAACTACTTGAAAAACAAGACTGTCCAACTTCTGACAGGTAGCCCCTTTTTTAATTTATTTATTCGTTTAGCTTCTTGATTTGATTTATTAATTTTATTTGTTAATTCTTTTAATTCCTTATTTGCAAAAATTGCATATCATTAATCAAAAATTTTTTTTTTTTATGAAAATGCATAGCATTTTTTATCTCGCCTACCTTGCATACACTTAATAAGTAATTAACAATGAATAATGGACAATTAACAATTTTGCTTACGCCAGA
>JAOZVK010000488.1 GCA_029938185.1 Bacteroidales bacterium
CAACACAATAAAAAAAAGAATAAAATTAGAACTAATAATATTGTTGTAGTTTATTTTTATAAGCCCAGTACAATGGTACAATACTTTGATTAATAATTGATAACAGTTTGTTAATGTTAAAACTATAAGCGTTTAGAGTATAATTTTCTAACAAGTACTCTAACAAAAGTTTTTCGGCATTTGTTTTCGTACAATTGTATATATAACAGTAATTTGTAAAAACGCGTAAGCCACATTAAATAGGTCGAATATCTTACTGAAATATTAACTTTATGATTTACACTTATTTATTCCTCCACATTTTCTACTTTTGCCACAACCTCTTGTAGTTTTTTTATTTTTTACAACTTTGGCTGTAAAACCACTTTTTTTGATTGTTGATTTTAGTTTAGCAGCAGTTATTTTTTTAGTTTCATATTTTATTGTTACAATTTGAGATTTTATATCTAATGAGGCTATTGTTACTCCATTTGTCTTATTTAGAGCTGTTTCAACTTTTTGTTTTCCAACTCCACAATGAGCAGATGTTAAAAATTTTATCTCTTTTGTTGTTTTACTATTTTGAGAATAGCTTAATTGAGATATAAAAAATAAAAACATTGTTGTTATGATAATTATTCTTGTATTTTTCATTATAATATTTATTAAGTTTCTATTTATTAAAAAATAATCTATAACAAAAGTACTATTATTATATTTATAAAGCAATTTGTTATACTTTCAATGGTTCAATTATTTAATGATACAATTATACAATACCCAGATTAATAGCTTGTAACATTTTTATAAAAATAAAATTTTTAATATAATTTAGTATATTTAGAATTACTAAGTACTGTTACAAAAGTTTATCGACATTTCCTTACTCACAACTCCTTTATTAGATTGTTTTTATAATAATGCGTAAGCAACTATAAATATGTCGAAGACCTTACATTATTGGTTCCCATTTTCGAACAAAATTGCATTCATATCAGCTTCCAAGCTTTTGTTTGGTGTTTCAATTATTCTACCAATCTCTTTTTTGTTTGCATAAAATATGATTGTAGGTACTTTGACAATATTATAATCTTCTATATCTATTGAACCAGCTTTTTTCTTTGTATCTACATTTATCAATGTAATATTCTTATCACTATATTTACAGTGGTCTAATATTTTATACATTCGAGGAACTTCGCGTCTGCTATCGCTACACCAGCTTGCCATTATTATAGTTATTTTTACTTCTTTTAATTTTTCAATATTAGCTGAATTTAATTCCTTTGTTTTAACTGTATAGCTATTGTATTCAGAGTCATACCATGATTTAAATGGTCTTATTTCAAATCCATTTCTATCACAATATCCAAATAATATCTTTTTATTTGCTTTTTTATCAAACATAGTATTATTAAGTTTTTGAGAGTTACATTGAACAAAAATAATAAAAATTATTGGGTAAATCAATTTTTTCATAAAAAAAGTTTAAGGTCTTCGACCTATTTAATGTTGCTTATGCATAGTATATAATCAACTTATAATCAGCAATAATAAAGTTATGTAAACATAAGCAATTTTAAAAGGCACGAAGAGAGCTATTTAAATAAGTTTAGTCTGGTAAGCACCCATACAAAATAAATCACAATTATAATGCCATTTTTATAAAGCTGGCTCTTTGTGCTATACAATGCTTATGTCTAAATAATTGGCTTTTCTATCCTTTTTAGCTTGCTTACACATAAATATTTTTACGATACTTAAATTAAATATTTTTTGATTTTTAACCAAGCATTACCTAATAATGGTTCAATTTTTGCATAATGATTGTAAGGCAATATAAAAATTTCAGACTCATAAAGTTTATTTACGCATAAATTTATTTTTGCTTTTAATTGAATCAATAATATAAAATATGAAAGTGAAAAGAACAAATTATAATTTTACGCTTATTTTTTTCTTTCTATTATTATTTATAAATACTGGTTTTGTGTACACACAAGTAGGTATTTCGGATAATATAGTTTCTGCAATTGGCAAAGGTGATGCTGAAAGTTTAGCAAAATATTTTAATTCGAATGTAGAATTAACAATACTAAACAAAGAAGATATATACAGTAAAGCTCAAGCAAAACAGATTATTAAAGAGTTTTTTTTAAAAAATAATCCTAAAACATTTACAATACTTCATGAAGGCAATTCTTCTGGAGCAAAATTTACATTAGGTAGATTAGAAACCTTATCGGGAACATATCGAATTTATCTTTTAATGAAATTTGACAATAGAAGCGTATATATAAATCAGTTTAAAATAAAACTTGACAATAGATTTACTAGGAACTAGGATAATTAAGCAAAAAATAATCTTAACACAAAAACTAAATAATTGAATATGTAGTCTTACAAAAGTTTTTCAATATTTGTTTTTACACAATTAACTATATGACAATTATTTATAAGAACGCGTAAGCCACATTAAATAGGTCGAAGACCTTAATTATGCGTAAGCAACTATAAAAAGGTCGAAGACCTAAAAATATAAGTCTCTTTTTCCATTTTTTATTTGGTTCAATCTTTTTTTGATTTTATCAACATATTTAGAGTCATTCAGCTCACAAAGTTTTTCATTTATAAGCTCATATCCTTTTTGCTTAGTTTCAGTATTTGCATAGTCTTCAAGATATTCTGCTAATGTTAAAATAGCATTTGGAGTACAATATCGTTTTATAAAGCCTGGTACCGAAAATTCCATAAAATGTTCACCTGTTCTTCCCAAACGATAGCAAGCTGTACAAAATGAGGGTATATATTTTTTTGAAATAAGCTCATCCATAATTTCAGATAATGACCTATTATCATTAATTTGAAATTGTTCTTTGTTTATATTCTGCTTATCTGAGTTTTTGTCAGAATAACCTTTCATTTGTATATTAGTTCCACCATCAATTTGAGACACACCAAATTGCATAATTTCATCTCTGATTTCAATTGGCTCACGTGCTGTTAATATTAAACCTGTATACGGCACAGCTAAACGTAAAATTGCAACAAGTCTTGTAAACTCATCATCACTTACAATATTACTTTTGTCAATATCTAATTCAGATGCATACTGAATTCGAGGAAATGAGATTGTATGAGGCCCAACTTTATAAACTGTTTCAAAATGATTTACGTGTCTTACTAATGATAATAATTCGAATCGCCAATCGTATAAGCCAAACAATGCCCCAATTCCAACATCGTCAATTCCTGCTTCTTGAGCGCGGTCGAGTGCTGTCAAACGCCAATCATAATCTTTTTTCTTACCAGCAAGATGAACTTTTGCATATGTCTCAGGATCATATGTTTCCTGAAAAACTTGATATGTACCAATTGCTGCTCTCTTTACTGTTCTAAAATCATCAATATCAAGTGGTGCAGCATTAATATTGACTCTACGAATTTCTCCGTTTCCACTTTTTACACCATAAACTGTTTTTACTGACTCTGCAATAAATTCTGCATTATATTTTGGATGTTCTCCATATACTAATATTAGTCGTTTTTGTCCAACATCTTCGAGTTCTTTTACTTGTTTTATAAGCTCTTCTTTATTTAATGTTACTCTTTGTACTGATTTGTTACTTGCTTTGTATCCACAATATGCACAATTATTAGTACATCTATTACCTATATATAATGGTGCAAAAAGTACAATACGTTGTCCATATACTTTTTCTTTTAAGAGTTTAGCACCTTGTTTTATTTTTTCAATTAGTTTTGGATCTTTTGCATTTATTAATACTGCTGTTTCTTCCAAGCTTAAACGATTTTTATTTAAAGATTTAGCTATCACTTCCCGAACTCTTTCTTTGCTTGAATCAGTATTATTTATAAAATTCCATATTTCATTTCTATCAATAAACGGCTTCATACGTTCATCTCTAATTGAATATTTTTCAGGATGATATATCATTTTTCTATATTAAAGTAATTTAATAATTTCGTATGCTTTAGACTATTTTTTTTTTGCTAATATACTTAAAATGGTACAATTATTCAATGATACAATGGTACAATATTTTGATTTATAATTGATAATAGTTTGTTAATGTTAAAATTATGACCGTTTAGAGTATAGTAGAAAATAAAAATAAACAAAATTTGTTATGACTTGATAGTTTTTACATAAAACATGGCATGTTTTATATTTCAAATAAATTTTACTTTTTTTTCAGCTACAGCGTGGCAAAAGTATGGTAGTAAACATGCTAAACACATATGTTTAAAGTTCCGTAGGAACGATATTATGCAATATGTCTAAAATATTAATTTTGTATAAATACTATCAAGCCACAACACTTTTTTGTTTTTTTGGTGTTTTTTTTGCGAACCATTTTCTTATATTTTGTGTTTTACAATGATAATATGCGTATATTTGTTTTTATAAAAAAAAATATTATGAA
>JAOZVK010000075.1 GCA_029938185.1 Bacteroidales bacterium
TTATTAAATACTAATAAAAATGATTTAATAGTTTAATTATCAAATAGTTTTAAGCTCGTAAAGTAGAGCTAATAAAAAACTTAAATAAACTGCTTTTGCTCGTGTTTTATAAACCCACACCATAGGTAAATCTGAAATAGTATAATTATTTATGTGTTAGCAACATAAAGGAATTGAAAAACAAAATTATATGAACAAAATATACATTCAATATTATAAAACTAAGATTGGAGAACTTATTTTAGGTTCTTTTGAAGATCAGCTTTGTTTGCTTGATTTCAGATACCGAAAAATGCGTTTAACGGTAGATAATAGAATAAAAAAAGGCTTAAATAGTGACTACCATGAACAAGACAATGAAATATTGAAAAAAACACGAAAGCAAATTAACGAATATCTTAATGGTAGCAGAAAAGAATTTGAAATACCTTTGTTAATGGTTGGTAGCGATTTTCAAAAACAAGTCTGGAATGCTTTGATAAATGTAAAATATGGAGAAACAGCATCTTATCTGGATTTAGCAAAAAAAATAAATAATAAAAATGCAGTAAGAGCAGTTGCAGCTGCAAATGGAGCAAATTCAATTGGTATTATAATTCCTTGTCATCGAATTATTGGAAGTGATGGAAAACTTGTAGGTTATGGTGGAGGATTAGCTGTTAAAAAAAGATTGTTGAATTTGGAAAAAAAAGATGTTCCTAATCTTTTTTCTGTGCTTAACTCTTAGCTTAATGAGTTAAAAGTTAAAAACTAAAAATTAAAAACTAAAAGTTTGTTATAGTTTTTTTAAGTACATTGCCATTTTATGAAAAAAACATCAAAAAATACACTTAATACTTTGAACTATTTACTAATTTTGTATTAAACTCAAATAAATATATGGAACCTTTAACTTTTGGAGCAATTGGCATGTTTATAGGGAAGTTGCTTATTGGCGAAAGAATAAAAAAACTTACCAATCCTATTTTTGAAAAACATAAAGATTCTTTTATAGATAGATTAACAGCTGTAATTCACTCAACTATTGATAAATACATAAATGAAAATAATGTTCCAGATTCTAACAATAAATATGGATTTTATAAATCGCAAAAAATTATTGATTTATTGTTAAAATACAGATATTATGAAAATCCTGACTTTAACTCTGCATACATTTCTGACGAATTAAACAAGGATAACAGATTATTTAAAACAACTCCCGAACAAATAGATTTGTTTTTAAGCTATTTTAATAATAAAGTAACTCAAAACGAAACACTTCTCAATCTTGAAATTGAAAAAGGATACAAACAAAAAGTATTTGATGTCTATTCAAAATTAGACATAGTAATTGAATTAATAAAAAATAACAGCGAAACTCATAATAAAATAAGTATTGACGGTAATAATAATTATGTTTTCCAAGATATAAATAATTCTAAAATAATTATAGCTTCAGAAAATTTATCAATATTAAAAGATGCTTTAAATATTATTTCAGAACAAATAGATTCATCATCTGAAAATAATCTTAATGTTATAACAAATCATTTAAACGAAATTGAAGAGAAACAAAAACAATATTATAATTCAATTTTGAATGAATTAAAACCTTTATTACATGAGCTTATTGAAATATCAAAAAAGCATAACAAAGATATTTTAAATATAATAATACTTTCAACTTCTTACCAAAACACAACAAACACTGCTACAATCAACAGCAACAAAATTCATTCAAAAAGCTGGCAACCATATAATAACAATACAAGCATTGATGAATTATTAAATACATATTCAGAAAAATCATATCTTAAAATTAATAAACTATATTTTGAAGATTTGGATTTATTTTCTGCGCAGAATAAACAAGACATACTTGATGATATTTTAGGTGAAAAGGAAAACTTTATCATAATAATAGACCCAAAAATTCTCTTAACAAGTAATTATAATGAAATTGTCAATATTTTTAATAACTCTGCAATAGGTGGTTGCATTATTCCAATAGTTGAAAATGAAGTAAACGAAGCTATTATTGAAAAAGTAAAAATTAGACTTAACCAATTATATACGCATTTTTTTAAACACTTCCATAAGGAATATATTCAAATTGAACTTTTTGTCCCAACAAAAGAAAATTTTTATAGGAGGTTATCTAATATTGCAATATCAAAATTAGGTCGTATTCCCAATAAAAAAACTAAATTAAGTGCTGAACTTGAAAATCGTTTTGGACAATTATCAAACTTATAAAAACCATGATAGTAACATTTTATTCATACAAAGGTGGTGTAGGCAGAACACAATTAGTTGCAAATTTAGCAAGCTATCTTGCCCTATACAAAAATAGAAAAATTTTATTGTTAGACTGGGATTTAGAAGCCCCTGGTTTAGATACTTTTTTTAATATTAATCGAAAAAAAATTAAAGCCGGATTAATCGAATTATTATATGATTATATAAAACTGATAAAAAATAACGAAGAAGCTGAAATTAAAGATTTACCTTTTTT
The DNA here is from genome assembly GCA_029938185.1 of Bacteroidales bacterium. GTDB lineage: Bacteria > Bacteroidota > Bacteroidia > Bacteroidales > JAOZVK01 > JAOZVK01. The sequence goes on from JAOZVK010000075.1 coordinate 2,498, forward strand.
TAAGGAAGAACATTTTATTAAAAAAGGGAATATACATTTAATTGCTGCTGGAAATTATAATGAAAATTATAAAGACAAAATTAATGATTTTAAATGGGACGAGTTTTATAATTACAAATCAGGCAATTACTACATTGAGTTTTTAAAGAAGGAACTAAATAAACTTGATTATGATTATGTTTTTATTGACAGCCGAACAGGTGTAACAGATTATTCAGGGATTTGTAATATTCAGATGCCAGAAGTAAATGTGCTTGTTGTTGCCCCTTCAAAACAAAACCTTACTGGAGCCAAAGCTATGGCTGATGATATTAAAAATTCGCCATATACAAAAGATAAATTCCGACAGCCGATTGTTATGCCAATTTTATCTCGCTTAGATTTGACAACAAATGAGCAAGCTAATAAATGGTATAAGCTGTTTTCAGATGGTTTTTCCAAAGAAATTGAATTTTTAATCCATGAAATTCAAAAATATGTAGAAATACCTGATAGTTTTGGTAGATATAGAGATAATACAATGTTACAATATGTTAATGAATTAGCTTATGGTGAAGAAATATTATTTAAATCAAAACAAAAAGAAATAAACTCTCTATCAATTGAATATAAATTTGCTGTAATAGGCGAGTTTATAGAAATTTTAAAATTAAAAAAGAGCTATACATATTCAAGCGTATATAAACTGACAAATAGCGGATATTTTAAAAATAAAAGTATTAATCTAATTAATTTAACAGGAAGACAAAAGAAAGAATTAAGAGATGCAATGATTAGTGCTTTTCCTACTTATGCAGAATTAGCAATGGTTGTGGATTATGGTTTGGATATTCGGCTTAACCAAATTAGCACTTCGTTGAACTTATCAATAACTGCTTACGAAATAATACAGTGGGCAATTGCTCATAGAAAACTTGGAAAATTAATTAAGGAAATGTATAATGAAAATCCTGAAAATCCCCTAATAAGAGATTTTTATAAACAAATAGATAAAAACATAAATCAATATGGAGAAAAAACAATAAATATTGAAAATATAAATGGTAATAAAAATATAAATATTAATTGATAATTATATTTTTCAGTTTTTCGACATTTGTTTTCATATAATTAACAATATAACAGTAGTTTGTGAAAATGCATAAGCAACATTAAATAGGTCGAAGACCTTAGTAAGAATGTTTATAGAAATAAAAATGGAAATAGATAATATACAAAATAACAATATTATAGATTTTTTTCCTGTATCAACTGATATTGATATTGAGTTACCATTAGTAGAAGGTATAAGTGCGGGATTTCCTTCACCAGCTCAAGATTTTATTGATGTATCAATTGACCTAAATAAAGAGTTTATAAAAAACCCTTCTTCAACTTTTTTTGGGCGTGTAAATGGCGATTCGATGAAAGATTTGGGTATTGATAGTGGTGATTTGCTTATTATTGACAAAAGCTTAGAGCCAACAAACGGGAGAGTTGCAGTATGTTTTATAGATGGTGAGTTTACGATGAAAAAAATTAAAATCGAAAAAAATTACTGTTGGCTTATTCCTGCCAACAAAAAATATAAACCTATAAAAGTAACTGCCGATAACGAGTTTATAGTCTGGGGGATAGTAATTCATGTAATAAAATCATTCTAAATGTTTGCTTTAATAGATTGCAATAATTTTTATGCATCGTGCGAACGGGTATTTAAACCCGATTTGAACAATAAACCTATAGTAGTGCTTTCGAACAACGATGGTTGTGTAATAGCGCGAAGCAATGAAGCCAAAGCATTTATACCGATGGCAGCACCTGCTTATAAATATGAAAAAATATTCAAAGAAAACAATATTCATGTTTTTTCTGCAAACTTTGCTCTATACGGCGATATGAGTAAAAGAGTTATGAATACTATAGTATCTTTTGCACCCGAAATAGAAATTTACAGTATAGATGAAGCTTTTTTGAAATTTGACAATTGTAAATTCATTAATTTTCAAGAGTATGGACAAAAAATATTGAATAAAGTTACAAAATCGACAGGTATACCTGTTAGTGTTGGTTTTGCTCCTACAAAGGCACTTTCAAAAGTTGCTAACAATATTGCAAAAAAATTTGGTGAAAAAACAAAAGGCGTATATGTTATAGATACTGAGGAAAAAAGGATAAAAGCACTAAAATGGCTACCAGTTGGCGATATTTGGGGAGTAGGAAGAAAACATGCCAAAAAATTAAAAAAAATTGATATTCTGAATGCTTATAAATTTACTCAATTGCCCGATGCGTGGGTTAAAAAAAACATGTCAATAATAGGCTTGCGATTAAAAAAAGATTTGGAAGGAAAACTTACTTTAGATTTAGAAAAAAGAATTGCTCGAAAAAATATTGCTACAACAAGAACTTTTGAACAAAATCATACCGATTATGAACCAATAAAAGAGCGTGTTACAACATTTGCTGTTAGCTGTGCCGAAAAATTAAGAAAACAACATTCTTGTTGCAACTCAATTATGATATTTATTCAAACCAACAGGCACAGGAAAGACTTAGCTCAATACAACAAAAATATTGTTATCGAATTGCCATATCCAACTAACTCAAGCATAGAAATTACTAAATTTGCTGTCAAAGGATTAGAGCAAATCTATAAAAAAGGATTATATTATAAAAAAGCTGGTGTTATAGTAATGAATTTTGTACCCGAAAACGAAAGGCAAATGTCTTTGTTTGAGAACTCAAATCCCAAGCATAAACAACTAATGAAAGTGATTGATAATATTAATAAAAATATTGGTTCTCAAAAAATAAAGCTTGCAAGCCAGGATTTAGATCGAACATGGAAAATGAAACAAGAGCATCTGTCTCCAAGATATACAACAAAACTTGACGAAATAATTACAGTAAATGTATAAAAATGTGTTTTTTTAGCAACCAAACAAAAAATGCTATGGAACTTGAAAATAGATTCAATGGAAAAATCAGGAATTATGATAATTTGAAAAAAAAAGAGTATATAAATGGTTTCTCGTTTCCCAAAACACCAGTTATTGCAAACAATAAACTGGATACTATTCAGCACTTTCAGTGGGGCTTAGTTCCTTTTTGGGCAAAAGATGATAGTATTAAAAAATATACTTTAAATGCCAGGATAGAAACATTAAAAGAAAAGCCTTCGTATAAGAATTCTGTAAACAAAAGATGTTTGATAGTTGCAAATGGATTTTATGAATGGCAATGGCTTGATGCAAAAGGCAAAAAAAAACAAAAATATTTAATTTCTTTAGCAGATAATAAATTATTTGCATTTGCAGGTATTTGGTCGGAATGGCTTAACAAAAAAACCAGCGAAATAATTAGTTCATACAGTATTGTAACTACCAAAGCAAACGAATAGTTGAAAGTTAAAAGCTAAAAGTTAAAAGTTTGCTTGCGCCTGATAAATAATACAATATAAAAATAATTGAAATAATTTAACAATTATGGAAACTCAAAATTTTGCAGAACAAAAAATATCATTAGTTCAAACAATTCTTAAATGATATTGATAAAATTTATCAAATACAATCATAAGGTCTTCGACCTATTTAATGTTGCTTACGCGTTTTTACAAACTATTGTTATATAGTTAATTGCAATAATACAGATACCGAAGAACTTTTGTTAGACTACTTATAAGTAGGTTATTGTATAAAATCGACACTTTGTAAAGTTGTAACTTGCTGTAATTCTGGCGTAAGCAAAATTGTTAATTGTCCATTATTCATTGTTAATTACTTATAAATAAAATGCTTCAGCAAAAACAAGAAATAGATAATGAATTTGATGCTAAAACATTATCTTTTTCTGATTGGAATAAGCAGTTTGATGACGATATGGATTTAGATTCTTTTACAGAATATGGAATGACAGTTCGGGATTTTCGTTTAAAAATATATAATTCGGAACGACAACAAGGTATGTCAAAAGAAGAGTTTATTAATAAAGTAAATAGTTGGAAATGAAAAATAAACGAAAAACAATTGAATGTACTTGATTTTATTTTTTTTATTAACTGATAATAAATAATAGAATTGCTTAGACGTAAGTAGCATAAAAGGCTCAAAGAACAAATTTTATTTTAAAAATATGAAAAAATTATACACATTTATACTACTGGTAGTATTTTTTTTTAATACCAGTTCACAAACAATAGTAAAACCTGCTTTGGTTAAATGGTACACTATTGAACAAGCTTGGGAGTTGAACAAACAAAATCCTCGTCCTATTTTTATTAAAGTTTATACCGATTGGTGTTCGTGGTGTAAACATATGACAAAAACTACTTTTGCAAACAAAGGCATTGCAAACTATTTGAATACAAATTTTTATCCAGTTCATTTTAATGCCGAAACTCTTGATACTATCATGTTTAATGATACTTTATATTATAACAAATCTAAAAGAAAAAGACCAACACATGACTTGGCAAAAAAGTTGCTTGACAACAAACTGTCATATCCATCATTGATATTTTTTACACCTAAAAAGAAAAAATTTGTAATTCAATCATACCTAAAAGCTTTAGATTTTGAACCTCTTTTAATATATATGTCCGAACAAATATATCGTACTTCACCATACGATAAATTTGATTTAAATTATAAATATACTTTTCATAATTCGTACAAAGATTTTTTGGATAAACTTAAAGAAGATTCTAAAATTGACACTTCTGGCAAAATTAAATGGTATGATTTTAATAAGGCTATTGAGCTTAGTAAAAAACAAAAAAAGCCATTTTGGATTAATATATACACAGATTGGTGTCATTCGTGCAAAGTGATGAAACAAACATCTTATAAAAATCCTATAATAGCAAATTATATAAATAAAAACTTTTACCCTGTTCAGTTTAATGCTGCTTCTCAAGATACAATTAAACTAAATAATAAAACATATGTAAGCACAGGAAAGGGTACTCCTCATCAATTAGCTATACAACTACTTAACAGATATTTAAAATTTCCTGCATTGGTTATATTAGATAAAAATAAAAAAATTATTAATAGATATAACGAATATTTATTAACAAAACATTTAGAAATAATTTCAGTATATATTATCGAAAAGGCTTATAAAAAAATGACATTTGATAAATTTACGAAAAAATTTAAACCAAAAATTAAATACTAAGGTCTTTGACCTATTTAACAATGCTTTTGCTTGATGTATAGTTAGTTGTAATTCAAAATGGGCTACACGTATAGTATTGCACATTATTTTATTTTTTGACAGGATTAACAGGATTGATTTTTATCCTGTTACAAAATGCCTGATAAACAAGACTGTCCAACTTCTGAAGGGTAGCCTTCAAAATATAAGTTCTATACTATAAATTATTGCTAATTTATTCTAGCATAAGCAATATAAAAAGGCTCAAAGAGCCATCTTTATTTTTTAATAATTAAAAACTTATAAAATATGGGCGACTTTAATGTGAAAGGCATGAGTTCGAGAAATGAACTTCATAATTTTACCCGACATCTATTGAATGATGTTCAGGCACTTGAATATATGTTAGAAAATTCGTGGTTCGAGACAGATGTGATAAGAATTGGTGCAGAACAAGAACTTTGTATTGTTGATAAAAATTGGAAACCGGCACCTCTAAATTTAGAATTGTTAGAAAAAATAAATAATCCGTATATAACTAATGAGCTTGCAAAATTTAATTTAGAAATTAATTTAAAACCACAAGTTTTTAAAGATAATTGTTTGTCGGTGCTCGAAAGCGAAATAAATTCACAAATAGAACTAATAAGAAAAGTTGCCAAAGAGTTTGAAACGGATATAGTTTTGACAGGTATTTTACCATCAATCAGAAAATTTGATGTTGAAGAAAAAAATATTACACCAATTGACAGATATTATGCTTTAATGGAGGCTTTAAGTCAATTGCGAGGAGGTTCTTATGAGCTTAAAATAAGTGGTATAGACGAATTGAATATAAAATTGGATACAGCACTAATTGAAGCTGCAAATACTGGTTTTCAGGTTCACCTTCAGGTAACTCCCGATGATTTTGTAAAAAAATATAATTTATCGCAGGCAATTGCTGGTCCTGTATTGGCAAGTGCTGTAAATTCGCCTTTATTGTTTGGAAAAAGATTATGGAGCGAAACACGAATTGCATTATTTCAGCAGTCAGTTGATACACGTATTACCAGTGAGCATATAAGAGATAGGCAGGCGCGTGTAATGTTTGGTAACAAATGGTTAGAAGGAGATATTACAGATATATACAAAGAAGATATTCTTAAATTTCGTATTCTTTTGGGTGCTAATTTTGAGAAAAAATCTTTAGATATGATCGAAAATGGCGAAGTTCCAAATTTAAAAGCATTAACTGTTCATAACTCAACAGTATACAGATGGAACAGAGCCTGTTATGGTATTAGCGGAAATGGAAAACCTCATCTTAGAATCGAAAATCGAATTTTTCCATCTGGACCTTCAGTTGTTGATGAAATTGCTAATACTGCATTTTGGCTTGGTTTGATGAATGGCTATGGAGATGTATACCCTGATATAACAAAAGTTCTTGATTTTGATGATGTTAAAAATAATTTTTTTGTTGCAGCTCAAGTTGGTTTACGTGCTAATTTTCATTGGACTAATGGTAAAGTAATAAATGCAACAGAATTAATAAAAAAAGAACTTTTGCCAATTGCAAAAGAAGGTTTGATGAAAGCAAATGTAAATAAAAATGATATTGATAAATATTTAAATCTAATAGAAGCACGAGTTGATAAAAACACAACTGGAAGCTCTTGGCTATTAAAATCTATCTCAAATTTGAGCGGAAAGGCAAGTAAAGAAGAAATAATTACAGCAATTACTGCTTCAACTGCCAAAAATCAAAAAAGTAAACTTCCTATTAGCGAATGGAAAGAAGCTGCATTAGAAGACCTGCCTCATTGGAAACCTACCGAAATATTGGTAGAAGAGTTTATGACAACCGACTTGCTTACTGTACACCCCGACGATTTAATTGAATTTGTGGCAGATATGATTGACTGGGGAAAAGCTATGTATATTCCTGTTGAAAGCAAAAAAGGGAAATTAGCAGGATTGGTTACATATAGAAATGTGTTGAGACATATGAGAAAAAAATTGGAGGATAAAAAATATCAAGCTACTCTTATAAAAGATATTATGCTTAATAAACCTCATATTGTCAGACCAGACCAAAAACTAACAGAAGCATCAGATATTATGGAAAAATATAAAATTGGCTGTTTACCAGTTGTTAAAGATAATAAATTAATAGGGCTTGTAACCGAAAAAGAATTTTATGAATTAGGACAAAGATTGTTTAAAAGGTTGTAAGTCTTTTGTCTGTAAAATGTTGCTTACGAAAAGAATGTTTTGTGTATATCAACTTTGACAAAGTGTAAAACTTTGTCAAAGTGTAAAACTTTGTCAAAGTTAAATTTGCAACAATTAAGTCGAAGACTATAAGAGCAATTGTTGGCATTTTTCATTTATCGCTTGACACTTTTTGGATTTAAAACCTTGTTTTTTGGCAAGTTTCATTTTTAATGTTTTTTAAACTGTTAGCTAAAAAACATTAAAAATGAAACTTGCCAAATTAAGTACTATTACAAAAGTTTTTCGACATTTTCTTATTCATAACCTCCTGATTAAATTGCCTTTGTAATAATGCGTAAGCAACTATAAATAGGTTGAAGACCTTAATCATGTAAATCATATCAAATTATTATATTTATAAACTTAATCAATTTATGCCTTAACACAGTAGTCTTACAAAAAATTTTCGACCTATGCAATCAAAATACTATATCCCCGTGTTTTGTGATACGCCTGTCGATGTATTCTGAAACACAGGGATTATGGCAAGTTTCAAACGTAAATAACAGTTGAATGGGAAAAATATCGAATATCGAATTTTGAAGTATTGCTGACGCATGTATGTTGTTTTGCGTAAGCCTTTTACTTCGATATTCAGTATTAGATATTCAAAATTCGATATTATTTTAAACTGTTAGCTGAAAAAATATCGTTTTATGAAACATGCCGAGATTATTAATAAAAATCAAGAACTTTACATGGTACATTTTCATAATATAATATAATATCAATTAAATTAATATAAACATGATTAATAAAGAGTTAATTAGATTAAAAACAATATACTACCTACTTTTGGGAAGTCAAATATTTATTTTTACAATCACACTAATAATACATCAAAAAGCAGGTATTTTACTTACAAACTATAATATCAACAATGATATTTTCATAAATATACTACCAATTATAGGATTAACATATCTACCTTTGGCTTTTTATGTTTATTCTAAAAAATGTAAAAAAGGTAAGGAGTTAGAAAACATCGAACATAAATTAAGAATATATAAAAGTGCTTCATTAACAAAATACATTCTTTTTAAAGTTCCTGGCATTTTAAGTTTATTTGCTTATTTTTTGAGTAGTCAGGAACAATATTCATATATTTTTATTGTAGCATTTATAGTTTTACTTTTCAATAAACCATCAAAAGAACGTTTTGTTAAAGATATGAAACTATCAATAAATCAGAGAGCAACTATTCTAATAAAGAATTAGCAAATTTGGCTCTTCTATTTTTTTTTATGTTGTTTAGCTACACGTATAGGATTGGACATTATTTTATTTTTTGACAGGATTAACAGGATTGATTTTTATCCTGTTACGAAATACCTGATAAACAAGACTGTCCAACTTCTGACGAGTAGCCTGTTGTTTACACTTAAACAATTATACTACTACTGATTATCAGGCAATTTAAAATTTATAAATAAATTTGTGTTAAAATAAGCTTTAAAAACCTTTTTTTTATTACCTTTGCCGCCAAATTAATTTAAAATATGAACACAAATATTAAAAAAGGAGAAATTAAAATGAGAAAATTATTATCAATTATTGTAATAGTTGTATTATTTGCAGCCTGTGGAACAAACACAGAAAATAAAGAAACAGAAAAAAAAGATTCAACTGAAACATCTGAACTTGTAAAAAAAGACATTCCAACAATAGCACTTGGTGAGTTTGATACAAAAGCTGGTGGTTTTGTAGAAAAAGAAATAATGGTAAGTGGAATCGTAGATCATGTATGCAAACATGGAGGAAAAAAAATACTATTAGTTTCGGATAATGGTGATGTACATGTTGAATCAAAAAAAAGATTTGAAGAATCACTTGTTGGTAGCGAAATAGTTGTTACTGGTATAGTTAAAGAATTTAGAATTGATGAAGCACATTGCCTTAAAATGGAAGAAGATAACATTAATAGTCATAAAGAAGATGCTGACAAAGACATGTTAGAAAGAAAAAACAAACAAATTACTTATTATAGAGATTCTATGAAAAATGCAGGAGTAGACCATTTATCGTATTATTCACTAGAATATGTATCACACAAAGACAAAAAACAATAAGCACACTTAGAGTTAAGCAAGTTAAAAGTGAATAGCTAAAAATTTGCTTACACCTGATAAACAGTGTAATATAAAAAAAAGAATCGTTTTTATATAATATGCCTGATAATCGGCTATTTATTTCACTTACATAGTTTTTAAACTATGAGTTCTTAAAACTTGTTTTATTTAAGCAATGTTTTAAGAATTTTTTTATATAATAATAACAAATTTTTTAGAAACAGTATGAAGAAATTAAGAAAATGGAGTAGAATTTTACATAGAGATATTGGTTTTTTCTTTATAGGAACATCTATTATTTATGGATTTTCGGGAATTGCATTAAACCATATGAATGATTGGAACCCCAATTATAGTGTAAGTACAAATGATTTTGTTACTGAAATAAATTTGAATAAAAACGAAAAAATTAAAGAAAATATCTTTAAACTACTTGATGAAATAGATGATAAAGAAAATTACAAAAAACATTACTACCCAAATGATAATTTTATAAAAATATTTTTGAATGGCGGTTCATCTATTGTTGTAAATATAGATACAGGTGAAGGACAAGCTGAATATTTGAAAAAAAGACCTTTGTTCTATCAAGTCAATTACTTGCATTATAATCCAAATGCATGGTGGATGTGGTTTTCGGATATTTTTGCAGCAGCACTTATATTTCTTGCAATAACATCAATATTTATGGTAAGAGGACGAAAAGGAGCATACGGACGAGGTGGAATTTATATAGCCGTTGGAATTATTGTTCCTATTGTTTTCTTGTTATTATCTTGAATTTTAGGTCTTTGATCTATTTAATATTGAGGCTACCCACGTAAGGTTGTCAGTATTATTTATTAGGTATTTCGTAACAGGATAAAAATCAATACTGTTAATCCTGTTAATCCTGTCAATAAAATAAAATAATGTCCAATACTAAACATATAGCCAAAAAATTTTGTTAGGCTACTTAGGATAAGACAAATCACAAATAATAATTAACCATTTGCACTTGTTATTTTAACCTTTAACGGCTTCAAAAAATAGGCTACCCACGTAAGGTTGGACACAATTGTTTTTCAAGTGGTTGCAACCATAAAGTTAAAGTAAACTTTTACAGAACTTTGCGAAACTTTGCGTTAAACTTTGTGTAACTTTGCGGTTAAAAAGCGTCTAACTTAAAACTGGTAGCCAAAAAATACTCAAATATTCCAGATATTATCGTATTTTTTGAATTGTTAAAGCTTAAAATTAACTGCGTGCAAATTAGCTAATTATAAATTATGAATTGCCTAAAGTGATTGATAAAGTACCATTTCTTGTAGGAATTGAAGATGGCGGCAAACTATCGACTGACTTAATTTTTAAGATAAAGAATTTATCTTGCACCTATCAAAATATTTGTGTAAAATAAATTCAAATAACTATTTAGGCACATATACAATTTTTTTTCACCTATTTTGTATAAGTTTTTTTTGTTTATGGTAAATTATTATATTATGTTTGTCAAATGAAAATGAATTTACATATAATGAAATTTTGAGAGATAAAAGCATTTCCGCCTGTAAATTTATTTTCGATATTGAAATATAGTAGTGTAACAAGACGTAAGTTTCTTTAGTATTATTTAGACAGGATTAACAGGATTTACATGTTTAAAATCCTGTTAATCATGTAAATCCTGTCAAATTATTACATTTATAAACTTAAGCAATTTATGTCTTAATACAGTAGTATAAAATAATTGATAGTTATGTATTCGAAAAATAGTAATAAAACATATAAAAACATGCTCTTTGACGTATTGAAAGGTGAATATACTTATATGGAATAAGCATATATATAATGGTAATGAGCAATATATAGAGGTGGACGGATTTAAAAGTAACTTCCATTAGTTCCACTTTACTAACTTAAAATATAAGGTCTTCGACCTATTTAATGCGGCTTACGCTTTTTTTATAAATTGGTATTATGTAGCCAATTGTACAAAAATATATGCCGAAAAACTTTTGTAAGACTACTTATTTATAAAATATTATTAAATTAAATATATTTTGAGTCTATTTTTTTTTATTTTTTAAGAATTTATTAATTTTGACGCAGATTTAATATTAGTCAAAATTATATGTAAACAGTCTTACAAAAGTTTTTCGACATTTGTTTTTTTTAAATTACATGTTATTAGAATATTAATAGAATGCGCAAGCAATATTAAATTAGATAGAAGACCTTATATTAAATATTATTTATATACAAAATTTATCAATCATTAAAAAATAAAAAGATGTTAAAAAAAAGAGTTGAAGAAGTTTTGAACCAACAAATCGAAAAAGAAGCATATTCGTCACAATTATATTTAGCAATGGCATCATGGGCTGAACAAAATGGCTATAGTGGTTCATCTGATTGGTTATTTAGACAATCAAATGAAGAAAGAGAACATATGCTAAAACTATTTCACTATATAAATGATAGAGGCGGTAGTGCAATAGTATCAAAACTTGAACAACCACCAAAGACCTATAATTCACTAAATGAGATATTTGAAAGTGTATACAAACACGAATTATTTATATCGCAATCAATCAATGAACTTGTTGGTGTTTGTATAGAAGAAAAGGATTATACAACTCAGCAATTTTTGCAATGGTATGTAGAAGAGCAAATTGAAGAAGAAAGCACTGCTCAAAAAATTCTTGACAAGTTGAATTTACTTGGAGATGATAAAGCAAGATTATATATGTTTGATAATGATATTGAAAAATTTGGTGTTTCAAATAATACTGATACTCAATTATAAATCAATAAAAGGCATGGTTTTAGTTTAAAATCATGTCTTACAAAAATAATATAAGTAATGGACAATTGATAATGGACAACTGATAATTTTGTTTACGACAGAATTACAATAAGTTACAACTTTACAAAGTGTCGATTTTATACAACATTGTATGTGTCATAACCTTCTCACTTTGTTGGACATTGATAAATTTTGGTTTAAGTATCTAAAATTATATCTTTAATCTTTTCTAAATCCATATAACTTTGACATACCCACCCTATAACGATAAATATAGAATATGACATATGTTTTAAAATATACTTAAAAAAAAGCTGAAAAATAAAATACTAGTTAAAAAATTATTAGCTTTGTGACTTTAGTGGGTTGTAGAGTGGGCTTATAAAAACTAATAATTTACAAAATATTATTAGTTCTAATTTTATTCTTTTTTTTATTGTATTGCTTTTGCCCTTCAGGGCGTTTTTGTTTGCGAATGCATTTATACATAGGGCGCTGCCCCATGTTAATGCTTATGCCCTTTCAGGGCTAAAAAACTTACTAACGAAATA
>JAOZVK010000489.1 GCA_029938185.1 Bacteroidales bacterium
AAAAATTGATAAATTATCGTTATCCACAAAAACAAAATATTGGTCTGAAAAAAAAATCTCTAACATTTTCTGTTTCCGATTTTGGCGTTGTGCATAACGGAAATGTGCTTGCACAGGCGGTGTTTTTTTTGTAGCTTACGAAATGAGCGAAGCGAATGAAGTAAACTACAAAAAAAATACCGATTGTGTCAAGAACAATGTTATGCACATTTCATTTGTCTGTTTCGTAATATTTTGTTAAAGTTCTCTATTCAAATTATTTAAAATAAGTTCCAATTCATTTTTAGTCATATTTAATTCCAATAATTTATGTGCATAATCTATCGTTGAGCAATAATTGTATTTATATTCAACTGCTTGGTTATTTTGATACAAATGTGCAAATACAGTAGTTTTCGGGCTATCTACCAAAAAAACATTATAAAATTCCTTTTTTATACTTTTTCTTCTAATTTTTTCTAATTTTTGTAGAGAGTTAAAAGCTTTTTCAAAATCAATTTTTCTAAAATCGGATAGAATTTTCTTTACAAAATTCCATTCTTTTGTTTTTATAATAATTTTTACATAATCTATGTAATGTTCCAACGAAAAATTACCTGTATATTGTTGAATTAACAGATTTTCTTCTTCAATAAACCGATATAGAATTTTCATTTTATTAATCTTACAATTCATTAATTTTAAACACAGAAATCAATTCTTTTAATTGCTCTGCTTGTGCCGATAATTCTTCCGCTGACGCTGACATTTCTTCGGCTGATGCTGAATTTTCGTTTGTTATCTCTGTTAGTTGTTGAACAGAAATATTGATATTCTCAACTCCGCTTTGTTGTTCTTTTCCTGCTGAAACAATATTATTTACAAGTTCGGAACTTTTTATAATTTCAGGAATTGCTATTTCTAATTTTTTACCTGCAATTTTAGAAATATCTTGTCCGTTTTTAGATAATTTGGTTATTTCGTCTGACGCTTTTTTTGTTTTATCTGCAAGTTTTCGTATCTCGTATGCTACAACTGCAAATCCTTTACCAGCTTCTCCCGCTCGTGCTGCTTCGATTGCGGCATTTATTGATAAAATATCTGTTTTACTCGCAATTTCTGAAATGATTGATATTTTTTCGCTAATTTCGGAAACCGATTTTATAGTTTGCACAAAAATTTCATTACTCTGTTTCATTTCATTTGCCGATTTTTCAGAACTATGTCCTGTTATCTCTGCATTTTGAGTATTTGAATTTATCATTGCAAGTATTTGTTCCATGGAAGTTGCAATTTCTTCTGTTGTAGCGGCTTGCTCGTTGGCATTTTGAGATATTTGTTGGGAAACAGAACTTAACTGATTTCCTGCACTTAAAACAGAAACTGAATTAGTTTGTATTGAATTAATTAATTCTCGTATTTGAACTATAAAAACATTATACAATCTTGCTATTTCGCCGAATTCATCTTCACTGTCTTTTGTTGCAATACCTGTCAAATTATTTTTTTTAAGTTTTACAAATAATTCATTTATATTTTTCGCAGCCCCACCTATCCATGCAGATATTGATATTGCAATCGTTCCACCTATAATAACAACTATTACAAGATAGAATAAAAACCATAACCAAAAGTCATTCATTCTGCTTACTTCTATTTTGGTGATAAGTATTAACTTGTATTTTTTATTTATTGTGCTAAATGATAATACATTTTGATTAATGTTATCGTAGATTGATTTTTCTTTGTTATTTAATTTTATAAGCGTTGAAATATTTTTCACTTTATTCTCATAAAATTCAGTTTGTGTAAATTCCGATAATATGTTTCCTGAATTATCTGCTATAAGTAAAGTTTCATTTTTAGGTATGTTTATTGTCTTTGTGTATGAAATTATATTTGTTTTTGAAATTGTATCCAAATTAAAATTCATTGAAATATTTTGAGAAATAATATTCAACTTATCATATCTACTATATTCTATTTCTTCTATCATCCTATTAACTCCCTCATAATAGCCAAATAAGCCAAGCCATAACATTGTTCCTGTTATAGTTGAAGTAAATATTAGTAACAATTTGTTTCGTATATTGAATTTTATTCCATTTGATATGAGTTTTCTGTTATTAAGCTCTACCGAAAATTCTCTGTTTACCTTACTAAATAATATTGAAATTAGACTGTAAATTATTACAGGTTGTGTGTAAATGCCGGTAACTCCACCCACCCAAATACTTAGTGCGGCTATATTGCCAAA
Organism: Bacteroidales bacterium; assembly: GCA_029938185.1. Classification (GTDB taxonomy): domain Bacteria; phylum Bacteroidota; class Bacteroidia; order Bacteroidales; family JAOZVK01; genus JAOZVK01. Next base: position 2,237 of record JAOZVK010000489.1, read on the forward strand.
TTTTGAATTAAAAATAAAATAGATTACTGTTGCAGAACCCAGCCAAATAAATAAATAGATAATGGCTATTATTATATTTACATTTAGAGCTTTTTTTGAGATATTAATTAATTCGTTATTTGTTAATGTTTTTAGATTTTTCAGACCTTTTTCTATGGGATTAATTGTAATAAAAATTAATACAGATACAATAATCGCACTGACAAGCCAAACAATAATACCCAGTATAATTATGGGTGAGTATTGCTCGGGCATATTATTCATTAGTGCATAAGACGATATTAAAATATTAATGATAATAAATGGTAGAATAAGGAATGTTATACCTATGGTTTTTAATGTTAAATTCTTCATCGTATTTTTTTAATTTATAGTTATTTCCGATAATAATAATATATCATTCTTAAAATCTTGTTTCTCTTTTGTATATTTTTTTGTTGTGCATAACGGAAATAGGCTGGTGGCGGTGGCTTGTGTGGTTTTGCTTTGCGGTTTTGAGCGAAGCGAAAAACCGCAAAGTAAAATCACACAAGCCACTGACAACCAGCCTAATGATATACACATTTTCATCAATCCGTTTGCCTTTTCTAATGATTTTCTTTCGTATCTACACAAACAGACTGGCGAGTAAGATAATCAAATTTTTCAAACGAAGTGTAGAAAAAATTGATTATCTTGCTTGTCAGTCTTACTTGCTTAAATAAAAATCATCAAAACGGCAAGCAAATTTAATAAAAAATGTGTCATTTATTTATTCTAAAAGCCATTTTCGTGCTTCATCTTCGTTTTCAAAATATTGTTGCACTATTTTTTGTCCAGTTTCTTCTTCCATTGTTTGTTCTACCGAAACTTGTGCAAATAATTCTGTCGGAACAATATATGCCGATTTTTTGAAATTTACTGCTATTGTTAATATTTCCTTATTCATCCATTCTTGCATTTCTAATCCGATTACATATTTCATATTCATCAGATTAATAGACTTGTTACTTATTAACAAAACTGATAATCAACAGTATACAAATTGCTAAATTCAATTAACTCATTGAGTTTACCGTATTAATAAAAATACACAACAAAATTAATGAATAATTGATTCTAAACAAATATAAAGCTAATAATAGTTTCTAATGCGTTCATTTTCAGCAACACTATTAAGTAACAAGTCTAATTAATACAAATTTTGGTTTCTTTTTATCTATCAGTTCATAAATAAGAGACATCTCTTTTTTAAATACGTCATCTGTCATGTTAGTTGTTGATGGTAAGAACTTTTCAATAAACATTGAATTTTCTTGTTCGTAACTTACTTCTACATACTCACTTTTGTGTAAAATCATAATATAATATTTATTTGTTAATAAAATAATTAATAGGTTTCAAATTCATTGTCTGATTTATCATTGCTTGATAAGCTAATATTAAATCCTTTATTTTTATGTTCTGTAATTTGTTCTTCTTGTTTGCTGTTGTCCTTATTTTGTAAATTTTGCTTTACTCCTGTAATATCTGTTAAAGAAGAAATTAACATATCTTTTAACTGCTCGGCTTGGGCTGATAATTCTTCCGCAGATGCTGACATTTCTTCGGCTGAGGCTGAATTTTCGTTTGTTATCTCGGTCAGTTGTTGAACAGAAATATTGATATTTTCAACACCACTTTGTTGTTCTTTTCCTGCTAAAACAATATTATTTACAAGTTCTGCACTTTTTGTAATGTCCGGAATAACTTTTTCTAACTGAAATGAGGTTACTTGTGTCATTTTTTGGTTCTCATGTGATAATATTCTTATTTCATCTGATGCAATTGCGGTTTTATCTGCAAGTTTTCTAATTTCGTTTGCAACAACTGCAAAGCCTTTTCCTGCTTCACCTGCACGTGCCGCTTCAATAGCTGCATTTATTGATAAAATATCAGTTTTATTTGCAATTTCAGTTATAACTGCTGTTTTTTCATTTACTTTTGAAACAGACTTCAATGTATTAACTATCATTGATTTACTTTGTTCCATACGTTTAGAAGATTTTGAGCTTATTTTTCCTGTAATTTCGGCTTGTTCTGTATTTGAATTTATCATAGCAAGCATTTGTTCCATAGAAGTTGCAACTTCTTCTGTTGTAGCTGCTTGTTCATTTGCACGTTGTGAAATTTCCTGCGAAATAGTGCTTAATTGATTAC
>JAOZVK010000076.1 GCA_029938185.1 Bacteroidales bacterium
ATAATTGTACCATTGTACCATTGAATAATTGTATCATTGTACCATTGAATAATTGAACCATTGTACCATTGAATAATTGTATCATTTAAAGCTCATTTACAATTACTTACCAACATTAATAATTTCAACATCAAATATTAGAGTTGAATATGGAGGAATACTATACGAACCTTTACTACCATAAGCCAAACTCGAAGGAATGATTAATTGAGCTTTTTCGCCCTTTTTCATATAAGAAATACCTTCGTCCCAACCAGCAATAACCTGCCCTGCTCCTAATATAAATTTAAATGGTTTTCCTCTATCAAAAGATGAGTCGAATTTTTCACCATTAAGAAGAGTGCCTGTATAGTGAACACTTACGTATTCATTTTTTTTGGTTTCAATACCCCTCCCCTCCTCTACTTCAATATAATACAAACCACTTGAAGTTGGCGAAACAGTGATATTATTACTCTGAATATATGCATTTAGAGCATCTTGTTCTTGTTCTTCTTTATCATCTTTGCACGATGACAATACTGCTAATGGTAAAAAAACAATTAATAAAATAATAAATAGATTCTTGTTTGTAATCATTATATTTACTTTTAAAATTGAATAGTTAGAATTAAGGTCTTTGACCTATTTAATGTTACTTACGCGTTTTGTATGCCACTTTATATTGCTTATGCATAAATATTATTGCAAGACTTGATTATAAATATATTAAGTCTTAAAAAAATAAATTTGTGTATAAATAAATTTTAAAAACCTAAAAATGGATACAAATATAGATATAATTAAGAAACTTATACATAAAATTAGAGTCGTAAAAGCAAATATATCTATAAAAAAATAAATTAGTACAAAAATTAATCAATTATAATAAAATAGTAAAACATTAGTAATAATCATATTAAAAAATTGGGTTTTTGTTTTTTTGTTTTTTTTAAATTTATACTTAAATAATATTTGTGTTTCTCGTTTTGCAATATTAACTTTGTAAACAGAATAGAATAATACTATGCATAAAAACGAAGATGAAATAGTAATAGCGTTAAAAGAGAATATAGAAAAATTAAAATTATTATTTGAAAATACTAAGGATAAAAATCAAATATTAATAGAAGAAAAAAATGAATTAGAAAAAAAACTAATTGATAGAGAACTAAAGCTCAAAAATTTAAATAAAGAGTATAATAACTTTAAATTAGCAAAAATAATAGTAGCATCAAGTGGAGATGCACATGATGCAAAAATAAAAGTTAATAGAATAGTGCGGGAAATTGACAAATGTATTGCTCTTTTGAATAATTAAAAAGAAAATATGGACAGAAAGCTTTCTATTCAAATAAATATAGCAGACAGATACTACCCTTTAAAAGTTGAAAGAACAGATGAAGAAAAGATTAGAAGGGCAGCAAAAATGATAAATAATAAAATACAACAATATAAAGAACGTTTCAAAGATAAAGATATGCAGGATTTTTTGGCAATGACATCTTTGCAATTTGTAACGAAAGTATTAGAAAGTGAAACAAAAATAAATAGTTCGAATATAGTAGAATCAATAAGTGAAATTAATTTAAATTTAGAAGAATATCTAAATTTAACAAAATAATAAAGTTCTTTGACAGTATAGTCACCATGTATTGTTTAATAGGAGCATATGTGGCGAGCAAAATATAGCCCGCATTGTTTCTCTATACGTTTGAAAGCTCAACAATCAATTATTTGGAGTAAAAGCTCATTTTTTACGTAGAACAGGCCTTAATACTTTAATAAGTATTCTTTTTTTAAAAGACGTTGGAAGTTCGAAATAGAAAGGCAACTCCACCCATGTTAATCTGGGGTTTTCTAAATTAATAGAGGAATTTACGCGGGTTTTTTTATTAATCAAATATTTAAAAAATGAAATAGTATGGGCATAGGCATAATCATAAATATAATAATTGGAATAGTCTCACTAATAGTTGGTACTATTATCGGTTATTTAGTTAAAATAAAAATACTTAAAAAACAGGCTGACTTAATAATCAAAGATGCTGAAACTGATGCTGAAATTATTAAGAAAAACAAAGTGTTACAAGCAAAAGAAAAATTTATTCACCTAAAAAGTAAGCATGAAAAATATGTTTCTGAAAAAAATATTAAAATTTCTAATATTGAAAATAAACTGAAGCAAAGAGAACATAGTATTAATCAACGAAAAGACGATATTCAAAAAAAATTTAAAGATTATGAGCACAAAAAAAAGGAAATAGAAGCTATTAGAAAAAATCTTAATGTGCAAATTGATTTAATTGAAAAGAAAAGTATAGATTTAGAAAAATTACTCAAAAAACAAGTAGAGCAACTTGAAATTATTGCAGGATTAACTGTTGATGAAGCTAAATCAAACTTGACTCAATCTCTTAAAGAAGAGGCAAAAACAGAAGCAATGTCATTTATAAATGAAATAATGGACGAAGCCAAAATGACTGCCTCAAAAGAAGCTAAACGTATTGTTATACAATCAATCCAAAGACTTGGAACTGAATCGGCAATTGAAAACTCGGTAACTGTTTTTCATATTGATAGTGACGAAATTAAAGGAAGAATAATTGGTCGTGAAGGAAGAAATATCAGAGCACTCGAAGCAGCAACAGGAATAGAAATTGTTGTTGATGATACTCCCGAAGCAATTGTACTATCAGGTTTTGACCCTGTTAGAAGAGAAATTGCAAGATTATCACTTCATCAATTAGTAACTGATGGAAGAATACATCCAGCAAGAATTGAAGAAGTTGTAAACAAAACAAAAAAACAAATAGAAGAAGAAATTGTTGAAGTCGGAAAACGTACTACAATTGATTTAGGGATACATGGTCTACATCCAGAGTTGGTAAGAATGGTTGGTAAAATGAAATACCGTTCTTCATATGGTCAAAACCTGCTTCAACACTCAAGAGAAACTGCAAAGCTGTGTGCAATAATGGCTTCTGAATTAGGATTAAATCCAAAATTGGCAAAAAGAGCAGGATTACTTCACGATATTGGCAAAGTTGCTGATGACGAACCAGAATTACCTCATGCTATTATGGGAATGAAAATAGCCGAAAAATATAAAGAAAAACGTGATGTTTGCAATGCAATAGGTTCACATCATGATGAAATTGAAATGACAAGCCTTATTTCGCCCATTATTCAGGTTTGTGATGCAATATCAGGAGCAAGACCTGGAGCAAGAAGAGAAATTGCCGAGTCGTATATGAAAAGACTTAAAAACCTCGAAGAGTTGGCATTGTCGTATCCAGGAGTTTTAAAAACATATGCTATTCAGGCTGGTAGAGAATTAAGAGTAATTGTTGGTAGTGAAAAAGTTTCGGACAAAGATGCTGATAGCTTATCATATAATATCGCCAAAAAAATTCAAGATGAAATGACATATCCCGGACAAGTAAAAATAACTGTAATTAGAGAAACAAGGGCAATAAATTATGCAAGGTAGTTTTTTTAATTTAGGAATATGTATTAAATAAATGTCTGTTTGCCAAAGATTTATAACTTTGGCAACATTTAATTTTTAATATAATGAAAAAATATTTTATTACCTTAATATTAATTCTCATATCAATAGAATTGAGTATTGCTCAGGATTTGGTTTCAGGAATTGTAAAGAATAAAAAAGGTAGACCACTATCTGGGGTAATTGTAAAAGTAGAGAATACAACAAAGATAGACACAACAAACAATAAGGGAGAGTATTTTCTTAATGTACCAAATAATAATAATATAATAATTTTTAATAAATCAGGTTACGTTAGGAAACAAGTAAAAATAGATAGCAGAATGGTAATTAATATTGTTTTAATTAATGATATTTATGACCTGACACTTGAAGAATTAATGAATATTGAAGTCCAAACAGCTTCAAAATTTTCAGAAAAAATTAGTGAAACTCCAACAACTGTAATTATTATAACAGAAAAAGATTTTATAAACAGAGGATACACATCTTTATCAGAAGTTCTTAATGATATTCCTGGCTTTGATATCTCTGCATCATATGGTAATTTAACACAACTTGCTTATGCACGTGGAAACAGAACAGGCTCTTTTAATGAAAGAACTATGCTTATGATTGATGGTGTTGAAGCCAATATTCTATATGCTCAAAATATGAATATTTCATCTGACTTTCCTATTTCGTCAATAAAACAAATTGAAATAGTTTATGGTCCTGCTTCAGCAATATATGGTCCTAATGTTTTTTCGGGAATAATAAATATAATTACAAAATCGGCAAACAATTTAGAAGAACAAACAAACAAAGTTTTTGTTCATAGTGGAATAGGTAAAAATAATACACAATATGCAGAAATAACATACCTTGCCAACTATAAGCCTATTGAATTAATGATTTCATACCGAAGGTACAAAAGCGATATGTTTGATATAACAAACCGTTCTGGATATTTTAATGAAGAATTATTTGGTAATAAAAAACTTTGGGGACCCTATACTGAATATTTTTCTGAATTCGAAAATAAGGTTAATGACAATGCTTTAATTGCTAGACTAAAGATTAAAAATATTGAATTTGGCTACAATCACTTATATACAAAACATGGAAATGGCTCAGAATATCCTTACGATAAAACTCTACCAACTAATAATTGGAAGTTTAAAAGAGATATTCTATTTCTTAAATATAAAAAAGAATTTAGTAAAAATTTTAATATTACATTTTTGGCAAATTACCAAAATAGTGGTTCTTTACCAGATAATACTTGGGCGCAAGCTTGGCACAAAAACGATGATTGGAACTCAGAACGTACTGTTGAATTTCTTACGTGGAAATATATATCAAAAAAATGGGGACTTTTTCAAGATTTTGAATATCGCCCATCTGATAACTGGATAATAAGTGGAGGAATTAAATTATCTTCGGCAGAATTTCAAAAATCTTATGAATTTGGACGTTCCGACCAAACAGTCTGGTTGCCAGGAAAGCAGTGGCTTGACCCCAATGTTCTGTTTCCACAACCAATTGGTAATGGAATAACCCCTGGAAATACATATATTGATACCGAAAAAGGAGTGTTTTTACAAAATAAATTATCATTCATTAATAAAAAACTTACACTTGTTTTAGGAGCAAGATATGATAAAAATGAAATTTATGGAGAAATTTTCAGTCCCCGTATTGGTGCAACTTACAAAGTTAGTGATTACTTGAATTTTAAAACAAGCTATGGTACTGGTTTTCAATCACCAGCGCCACGAAATTTGTATGGTTCTTGGGGAGGACTTACTATAAATGAAAATTTGGAACCTGATAAGATAGAAGCAATTGATTTTGGAATTACAACAAAATTTTCAAACTTTGGAATAATTGCAACCTTTTATGCTAATAGAATAACAAACAGTATATTGCAAGGTGAAAATCTACCTGAAAAAAATATTTTTGGAACAGAATTAAAAATTAATTACATATTAATACAATCACTTAAATACGTTGAAAACACTATAATACATATCAATTACAGTTATACTAATGCAAAATATACAGAAGCAAGAACAAATGATGTAACAAGTCGAACTTCTGATTTAATTGGAGATATTGCACCACACAAAATTAATATTATTATTAGTACAGATATTTTCAAGTATTTTCATTTTAGTATTAGGAACAATTACGTATATAATCGCCCTACAACAATATCTAATCCTATTGAAAAAATTGATGCTTTTTTTATAACAAATCTAAGTTTTCAAATAATAAATTTGTTTGATAAAAAATTAAGAATATTTATGAATATAAACAATATTTTTAATAAAATATATTATCACCCAGGACTTGATGCAGCTAATGCCGGTGAAGATATCTCAACACCAAGCAATGGTTGGTATTCCTCGCGATTACCACAGTCGGGTATAAATTATATTGGTGGTATATATTTAACTTTTTAGATTTTTCAAAACTTATATATTTATTCAGGGTTTGTTCATAAAAAAACTAACAGATTCCACGCAAAGAACACAAAATGATTGACGCAAAATCTTAAATAATGCTTTGCATTTTTTGCGTATTTTTTCCTTTTGCGTAGAACTTATGTTACATTGATTATTAGGATATTCTGTTTTTTATGAACAAACCCTGTATATTTATTAATCTGTAAATATTAATAAAATGAAAAAAATTAATATGGTTGACCTTAAAAGTCAATATCTTAACATAAAAGAAGAAATTGATACAGCTATACATGAAACTATTGATTCTATGGCTTTTATTAATGGAAAACAAGTAAAAGAGTTTCAAGCTGAATTAGAAAAATACTTGAATGTAAAACATGTTATACCATGTGCCAATGGTACCGATGCCTTGCAAGTTGCACTTATGGCACTTGATTTAGAGCCAGGTGATGAAATTATTTCGCCTAATTTTACATTTATTGCGACAGTTGAAGTAATTGCACTTTTAGGACTTAAACCTGTGCTTGTAGATGTTGATCCAAATACATTTACAATTGACATTAATTGTTTAGAAAAAGCAATTACTAAAAAAACAAAGGCTATAGTACCAGTTCATTTATATGGACAATGTGCTGATATGGAGAGTATAATGAATATAGCCAAAAAACATAACTTATTTGTAATCGAAGATACAGCTCAAGCCAGTGGAACCAAATATACTTTTGACAATGGTGTAACTAAACATGCTGGAACTATAGGTCATATTGGTTGTACCTCATTTTTTCCATCAAAAAACTTAGCTTGTTTTGGTGATGGTGGAGCAATTTTTACTAATGATGATAATTTAGCCGAAAAACAAAGAGCTATTGTTAATCACGGTACTAAGATAAAATATATACACGAAAGTATTGGTATTAATTCAAGATTAGATAGTATACAGGCTGCAATTTTAAGAGTGAAGCTAAGATATTTGAATTTATATAATAAATCAAGACAGAAAGCTGCTGATTTTTATAATAATGCTTTCAAAGCTTATGAAAAAATAACAGTTCCTGCAACAAATCCAAAATCAACTCATATATATCACCAATATACCCTTAAATTAAATAATATTGATAGAACAAAATTTCAGGAATATCTAAAATTCAAAGGTATACCTTCAATGGTTTATTACCCTATTCCGATGCATTTGCAAAAAGCATTTTATGATGATAAGTATAAACAAGGAAGTTTCCCAGTTTCCGAGAATCTATGTAGTATAGTATTATCATTACCAATGCATACCGAACTTGATAATGAGCAACTCGAATATATTACAAATACAATAATCAATTACATAAAAAAATAAGGTCTTTTTTAACCTTCAAACGAACTTGTTTAAATGAAAAAGATAAATTTTGATACACTATGGAAAAATGTTATAAATTTATTTATAGAGGATTTTGTAAGTTTTTTTATGGCAGATTTATATCCAAAAGTTGATTTTACAATTAAGCCAGATTTTTTGGATAAAGAATTAGATAAAGTTTTTGGAGACGGAAATCCTAAAGGAGTAAGACGCAGTGACCAACTTGTAAGACTGCACCTAAAAGATGGAACAAATTGTTGGATATTAGTTCATATTGAAGTTCAAAAAGAACTAAATTCAAGTTTTTCAAAAAGAATGTTTCGATATTTTTATAGAATTTATGATAAGTATGAAGAAGAATCATCAGGTATTGAAGCAGTAGCAGTTTTACTGAATAAAATAAGCAAATATGAAAAATACAATACATATCTCTATAAATATGGTGAAACAGAAATTAGATATAAATATCGTATATATCAAATATTTAATCAAAGTGAAGAATATTTAAGTAACAATAAAAATCCTTTTTCAATAGTTGTATTAGCAAGCAGATATGCAATAAAGTATAAAGATGATTTGGAAAAAAGAAAAGCTTTTAAATATAAATTAGCCAAGCTTGCATTTGAAAGAGGGTATAACAAAACTGTTATAACTCAATTATTGGCATTTATCTATTATCTGATAGAGTTACCTGATAAAGACAACAACGAATTTAAAACTAAAATTAGAGAAAACATGGAAACAGCCGACTCAATGACATTCGATGAAGGACTATACTATTTTATAACTCAGATTTTTGGAAAAGAAGCAGTTGAAGCAAGTTATGTAACTGTTGAAGAATATAATATTGCCAGACAAGAGAGAGAACAAGCAAGAAAGGAAGAAGAGCAAGCAAGAAAAAAAGAAGAACAAGCAATAAAAGAAGCAAAAATTAAACTGTTAACAACAATTGCTAATTTACAAAAATATGGATTTTCTCTTGATAAAATTAGCGAAATTACAGGTTCAAATATTGACGAAATTAATGAAATTCTGAAATCAGAAGAAATTAATAATTAAAAAATTAATTATTGAAAATTAGCAAAAAACTTTTATCTCACACAGATATCGCAAAATTAAAACATGTTTCATAAAAACTTTACACCTTTTAATTTGCTTTTTTTAGTATTGTTAGAATGTTAACAGAATGCGTAAGGAATATTAAATATGTCGAAGACCTTAGTTTAATTATCAAACAGTTTTGAGTTCGTAAAATAGAATTAATTAAATAATATGAATAAAGATTATTTTGCTCATAATACGGCAGTTATTGACAATGGCTGCGAAATAGGAAAAAATACTAAAATATGGCATTTTTCTCATATAATGTCAAATTGTAAAATTGGAGAATCTTGTAATATTGGACAAAATGTGGTGGTTTCACCTGATGTTATTCTTGGAAATAATGTTAAAATTCAAAATAATGTATCAGTATATACAGGGGTAATTTGTGAAGATGACGTTTTTCTTGGACCCTCAATGGTTTTTACAAATGTTATTAATCCAAGAAGTGGAGTTAATCGAAAAGGTCAATATACCAAAACCATTGTTAGAAAAGGAGCTACAATAGGTGCAAATGCAACAATCGTATGCGGACACCCTATTGGCAAATATGCATTTATTGGTGCAGGAACAGTAGTTACTAAAGAAATAAAACCATATGCTCTTGTGGTTGGAAATCCGTCAAAGCAAATTGGTTGGATGAGTGAATATGGACATCGCCTGAATTTTGATAACAATAATATTGCTGTATGTCCCGAAAGTAATGAAAAATATAAATTAGAGAATGGTTGTGTTGTCAGATATGACTAAACATAGGAACAAAATAAATTGATTAAGAACACAATAAAATAATTAAACCTCTGAGTCTTAATTTGTTGTAAAAATATAAAATACATATGAAAAGAACAGTTATAAACATGCTGAATAATGCAGCAATTGAGTATAAAAATACTCCATATACATTTCAAAAAGGAGATGAAGGTTATTATTCAAAAACATATTTTGAAGTAAAAAGTGACTCAAAATATTTAGCATCATCACTAATTGAGCTTGGATTTGTAAAAAATGATAAAATTGCTATATTATCGGAGGGTCGAATAAACTGGGTTACAGGAGAGTTTAGTATTTTACAAACAGGATGTATTTCGGTACCCCTATCTATAAAGTTATTGCCCGAAGAAGTCCTTTTTAGGCTGAACCATTCTGAATCTAAGGCAATTCTTGTAACAAGAAATACATTTGAAAAAATAATTCCTATTTGGAATAAGATTAAAGCAAATAATTTTAAAATCATATATCTTGAAGAAAATAAAGAAGCATTAAACAAAATAGAACAATCAGTAATAAATATTAATAAAGATGTATTTATTTTTAATGATTTAATATCTAAAGGAAAAACCTCATATGAGAAAAATAAAGAAGCATTAAACAAAATTGAATCCAATATTGAGGAAGATGATGTTGTAACCATTTCATATACATCAGGAACTACTGGAAACCCAAAAGGAATAATGCTAACACATCTAAACTATTATGCAAATAGTAATGATGCTCTAAATTATTTTCAATTACCAACAGGTTTTAAAACCTTATTAATACTACCTTTAGACCATTCTTTTGCACATACTGTTGGGATTTACATTTCCTTACTTAAAGGAATAGGAATCTATTTTGTTGATGCACGAGGAGGTAGTGTAAACACATTGAAAAACATACCAATAAATTTAAAAGAAGTATCTCCAGATTTTATACTGACAGTTCCTGCATTAACAGGAAATTTTATGAAAAAAATTACTGAAGCCATTAATTCAAAAGGCGGTTTTGTAAAGTGGCTATTTAATAAAGGAATGCGTTCTGGAATAAAAATAAATGGTGATGGATTTAATAAAGGTGGATTTATTGTTAAGTTATCAAACTACATACCATACAAACTTGCTGATGCCATAATATTCAAAAAAGTACGAGCAATTTTTGGAAACGATATCAAGTTTTGTGTAGGAGGTGGAGCTTTATTGGATATTAAACAACAAAAATTTTTCTATACACTTGGAGCACCTATTTTTCAAGGATATGGTTTAACCGAAGCCACACCAATTATATCAACAAATGCAACACACACACATAAATTGGGGACATCAGGAAAAATATTACCAGGAGTTGAAGTAAAAATTATTGAAACAGATGGTAGTGAAGCTCCACAAGGAAAAAAAGGTGAAATTTCTATAAAAGGGCTTAATGTTATGAGCGGTTATTACAAAAATCCAAAAGCATCATCAGAAGTTATTGATGGAAAATGGCTAAAAACTGGTGATATGGGATATGTTGACGAAGATGATTATCTGATGGTTGTGGGACGAGAAAAAGCTTTATTAATTTCACAAGATGGAGAAAAATATTCGCCCGAAGAAATTGAAGAAGCTATTACAAATAGCTCCGAACTTATACTTCAAGCGATGGTATATAATGACCATAAAAAATATACGACAGCAATAATAACACTTGATATACCTAATGTAAAGAGCTATATTAGAAGAAACAACATTACTATTAAAGATGAATTAATAAACTCAATAAATAACTCATTTTATAGTTTTAAGAAAGAAAAAGAATATATAAATAAATTTCCAGATAAGTGGATACCGTCCAAATACATAATAGTTGAAAACGCATTCTCCGAAGAAAACAAAATGATAAATTCAACAATGAAAATGGTTAGATACAAAATAACAGAAACATATCAAAATCAATTAGATGGAATGTATAATTCAGAAAATGCTACAAAAAATAATAATAATAATATAATTACCATATCTAAACTTTTTTTTAACAAAACCTAGTGAAACAGGTCATAAGTTTTTTTAGTATTAGACAAGATTTACAGGATATACATGTTTAAAATATCCTGTTAATCCTGTCTACCCGTCAGAAGTTGGACAGTCTTGTTTTTCAAGTAGTTTTAATCATTGAATTAAAGTAAAGATTAGCAAATTTTTGCGAAACTTTGCGTCAAACTTTGTGTAACTTTGCGGTTAAAAAGCGACTAACTTAAACTGGTAGCCTTAATCCTGTCAAATCATTACATTTATAAACTTAATAAATTTATGTCTTAATACACTAATCGCTTAAAGACCTATTTATAATTTAATACCAATTATCAACATATCATCAAGTTGATCGATTTTTCCTTTCCAGCTTTCTATTTTTTTGTCTAATATAGTTTTTTGTTCTGTCATTGGTTTATTAACATTTTTCATTAATATTTCTTTAAACCCTTTTCGAGTTAGTTTTTTATTTGTATCGCCTCCAAATTGATCCATATATCCATCTGAAAAAAGATAAATAATATCGCCATTATTGTAGCTTATTTCTTTTTTTGTAAAAGGAATTTTATCTTTAATATAAACACCAATAGGCATTTTGTCTGGTTTTATTTCTTCGAGTATTGGATTTTCATCAATTTTTCTGATAATATAAAGTGAGTTATTAGCACCAGAATATTGAATTTTTTTCTGTTTCTTGTCAATTATACATAATGACATATCCATTCCATCTTTAGTTTTGACATCATCTCTGTTTTGTCTAAGCGATTGTTTTACAAGCATTCTTAATTTGTTCAATATATTATCAGCCGAAATATCATTGTCTTTATTAATTATGTCATTCAAAAACGAAACTCCAAGCATACTCATAAATGCCCCAGGGACACCATGACCAGTACAATCAGCCGCCGTAACTATAATTTTATCATTGACTTTGTTTATCCAATAAAAATCACCACTTACAATATCTCTTGGTTTAAATAATATAAAATAATTACTTATAAAACTATTAATAAGACCAATAGGAGGAAGCAAAGCCGATTGTATTTTACTAGCATATTGTATACTGCTTTTTATTTTTTTGTTTTGTTTATATATTTGGTCTCTTTGCTCAATTACATAATCTCTTTGAGATTCGATTTCACTTTTTTGTTGTTTAATTTCTTTATTTTGTTCAATAATTTCAGCTTTTTGAATTTTAAGTTCAATATTTCTTCTTTTTATTTTACGATATAGGTAAATAGCTATAAATGTAAAGAATAGAACAATTAAAAGAAGTGATATTATCAGACGTATTATTGTATTTTGAGCATTAACAATTGCCTCCTTTTCTTTTATAGTCGATTCTTTTTCTATAATTGTTGATGCATTATCAACTAATGATGATTCTTTTTCTTTTATTGTTGATTCCTTTTCTTTTATTGTTAATTCTTTTTCTTTTGTTTCTTTATTTAGTTTGGTTATCTTCTCATTTTTTTTTTCTGTTTCATGTTTTAATTTTTTACTAATATCTTTTTCGTATTCTAATTTTTTGTTAATTATAGATATATTTTTTTTTGTTTTTATATTTAATTGCTTGTTACTAATATCAATATATTCTTTATAATAATTTAATGCTTTTTCATACCTTTTAGTTTTTGTATTGATTTCGGCTAAGATTTGTAGTATTTTTAATATATTTTTTTTGTATTTTGTTTTCTTCGACAAAACAAGACATTTTTCATAATATGAAATAGCTTTTCGGTTTTTTTCTTGCATATTGTATATAGTAGCAATATTATACAATGATTCAATTTTTGCATTATTGTTATTATCAATTTCAATTATTTTGAGTTCTTTCTCATAATACTTTATTGATTTTCTATATTTTTTTTGATAATAATATGCTGCACCAATTGTATTATAAAAATCTCTCTTTGAATTTGATGTAAATATTTTATCATCAATTTTTTTAAGCAAATCCAAACCATCTTCAGCATATTCAATTGTTTTTTTTGAATTAACTTGAAGGTATTTATTTGATAATACTTTAAGTAAGTATATCTTATGCTTTGATTTTGCTCCTTTCAATGCTTTTTCTATACTTTTAATATCATCTTGCGAATATATTAAACTTGTAAAAAAATTTAATATAAATATAATTATAATGTATTTCATGTGTTTTAAATTTAAGGTCTTTTACCTATTAAATGTTTCATATTTATTATGCATAATAAGCTGTATTTCAAAAATAAGCTTCACACAAAATAGTCAAAAAACTGATGTTTAATTTTTCTTTATATAATTTATACAAAATCTATGCTGAATTTTATTACATTTGTAAAAAATTGAATATTTATTCTTATTAACGCTTATGCCACATTAAACAGGTCAAAAACCTTAACATATATTCAAGTGAAAAAAGTACTGTTTATAATCAATCCAGTTTCAGGAGTAGGAAGACAGAAAAAAGTAGAAAAACATTTATCAAAATACGATGATTTTTTTGTATATGATATAAAATACACTAAAGCACCCAAACACGCAATAGAGTTAAGCAAAAATGCATCATCGAAATATGATATTGTTATTGCAGTTGGTGGCGATGGTTCTGTAAATGAAGTTGGACAAGGATTAATAAATACCAATACAGCTCTTGGAATTATTCCAACAGGTTCGGGCAATGGTTTGGCTCGATTTCTAAAATTACCACTTAAAATACCTCAAGCTTTAGATGTTATTAAAAAAACAAATATTAAAAAAATTGATACAATAATTGCCAATAATATGTTTTGTTTAAATATTACTGGTATTGGATTTGATGCTTTAATTAGCCATAAGTTTGCTAAATACGGAAAACGAGGATTTTCTTCATATCTAAAAATTGTAATTAGTGAATATCAAAAATACAAAACTCAAAATTATGATATTGAGATTGATGGTAAAAAGTATACTAAAAATGCATTTTTAATAAGCTTTGCAAATTCATCACAATTTGGTAATAATGCTCATATTTCGCCAATGGCAATTATTGATGATGGTTTGATTGATATATCTTTTTTAAAAAAATTTCCATATCTTGCCATGTTTAATATTGGCATACGCTTATTTGCTAAGAACATTCATAAATCAAAATATAATGAAATAATAAGGGCAAAACAGATAGAAATAAATGGAGTAAACAAATTAATTGGACATATTGATGGAGAACCAGTAGATTTTGGAAAAAATTTGAAAATAAAAATCATACCTAAATCATTAAATGTTATTGTTCCATAAAATTAGATATTAATATGAAATATTATAACTAACACTTTTTACAAACATATTATAAAACATTTATTTCTATTCGATATAAAAAAAAATCAATGAGCTATTTTTTTAATAAATTGATTTACAAATTATTAATTAGTATTAAATATCCAATTAATAATTTTTATAAAAAAAAACAATACTACATGCTACAAAATATTTATATTAAAATAAAATTTTGTACGTTGTGTAAGTGAAATTTCAAAAGTATTTTAAACAACATTAAATAATTAGAAAACCTATTTGGGCATAAGTAAGGTAAAAGGCTCAAAAGTAATATAATATTAAAAAATGAAAGATTTTATAATAAAAGGAAATAAATCAACCCCAGATATATTTTTTAGTTTTAAAAAAGCTAAATTTATAATTAAAGGACGATTAATTCCTGAAGATGCCGAAGGCTTATTTGAACCAGTAATTGATTGGGTAAATAAATATTACCAAAAATCGAAGCAGAATACACAAGTGATTTTCGATTTAGAATATTTTAACTCAAGTAGTTCAAGAGAAATCATAAGATTACTTGATAAAATGAATATTTTATCAAAAAATAATAATACAAAAGTTTATGTAGATTGGCTTTACGATGAAGAAGATATACTAGATTATGGCAAAGATTTTTCTTATATTTCTAAAATAGAGTTTGTATATATTGAAAGGAAATTCGATTAAAATTTATGATTTATGGAACAACAAACCAGAAAAATTGACTCTTAAAACTCCTGAGGTATTGTTTGACAGCCAAAAAGGATTGTTTAAACTTATTGGTAAGTCTACTCTGGTCTTATAAAAATACGTGCAAAAATAGCTTATTTAAGTTTTTTATTAGTTCC
>JAOZVK010000077.1 GCA_029938185.1 Bacteroidales bacterium
TCAAAAAGTAAGCTCTATACTAAATAGGTAAAAACTTTTGTATGGGTGCTTACATATATGCGTCAAAGCTCTGAAAAAGCGTAACAAATTAATCCCACAAATATCGTTCGTCGTAATCAACATTGTGTTTTTTTTAAATATTATAATGTTAATCACTTATTACTCAACAATATAAACCCAAGCAAACTCATCTTTTTCATCACCTAATTGAATAGCTTGTAGCTTTTTGAATAATAAACTTGATATAGGACCTGGTTCGCTACCATAATTATACTCAAATCCGTTTTCATCATCTACGATTCTTTTTATTGGACTAATAACTGCTGCTGTGCCACATGCACCTGCTTCTTCAAAAGTTTCTAATTCTTCAATTGGTACTGCTCTTCTTTCGGTTTTATATCCTAAATGTTGGGCTAATTTTAATAAACTATTGTTAGTTATAGATGGTAATATTGAGCTTGATTCTGGTGTAATATATGTATTATCTTTTATACCAAAAAAATTAGCTGGACCGCATTCATCAATATATTTTTTTTCTTTTGCATCAAGGTACAAAACATTTGCAAAACCTTTGTCATGAGCTTTTTTCATTGATGTAAGACTGGCTGCATAGTTTCCTCCTACTTTAATACTTCCTGTACCAAGCGGAGCTGCTCTATCAAATTCTCTTGTAAGTAGCATATCAACTGGCTTGAACCCCTCTTTAAAATAAGGGCCAACTGGTGTTACAAAAATAATAAATAAATATTCATTTGCTGGTCTTACACCCACTTCGGCACCAGTACCTATTAATAATGGTCTTATGTATAAAGATGCTCCAGAACCATACGGAGGTACAAAACGTGTATTTAACTTTATAGCTTTTGTAACCATGTTTTTAAATACTTTTGTGGGTAACTCGGGCATCATAATACCTTTTGCAGATTTTTGCATACGAGTAGCATTTTCTTCCCATCTAAATAGCCTTACTTTTCCATCTTTGCCCATAAAAGCTTTCATTCCTTCAAATGCTTCTTGTCCGTAATGCAAGCTGGTAGCAGCTATATGAATATTTATAGTCTCGGAAGAGGATATTTCAATTTCACCCCATTTTCCATCTCTATAATAACATCTTACATTGTAATCGGTTTTGATATAACCGAAAGGTAATTCATTCCAATTTATTTTTTCCATTATATTTAATATTTAAAATTTTTGAACTATTTAATGTGGCTTACGCATTTTTGTATACGATTGGATTACAGCTGATTGAATAAATGCGAATACCGAAAAACTTTGTAAACTACTTATATAAAAACTATACTTTTATTTTTTTTTATCAAGCTACTTAGTACTAAATAACTTAGCATACTTCAATATTGCAAATGTAATTTTTTAATATTTTATAAGCAAATTCTTCTTAAAAGTAAAACCTAAATTTTCAATATTTCTTGGTATTGTGCTAGTTTTATAAAATTAAGGCACACGTTTATTTAAGCACAAATTTATTAATGCATTTAATATTAACTGATAATCAATAATAGTATAATTTTTTATGTGAAAACAAGGTGAAAAACATTGAGTATTCAAAAAATATTAGCATGTAAATACACTTTTTAATTATTTTTTTAATAAATTTGTTTGTTTTTTTAAACTATACAATTAGAAAATATACATTATGTTTAGTCGAACAAAATTTAAATTAGAATGGTTAATTATTATATTTTTATTATTAGTGATAATTATTGGCTCATTAATTGTTTTTATTAACAAATATAATAGTGATGAAGTAACTGATAAAAAAAATAATACAAATACAGAATCAATAGATATTGATTCATCAATTTCGAAAAAAGATATTGCAATAAAAGAGTACGAAAAACTCGAAAAAGCATATAATAATACATTAAATGACATAGAGAAGCTGGTAGGTAAAGAAAATATGAGTATAAGTATCTTGAAGAGTAATCTAATAAATATACTCGAAGATATAAAAAGACAAAAAGAAAAAATAAAATTAAATGAAAATGATTCCAGTATAAATATCAATATATCTGAAAAAGAGCAACTGGAAAACTTACTTGAAATGTCAAAAGAGGTTTTAGCATACAGATTATTAGAAATGGAAGGTAAAAATCAAAAACTTACAATTAATAATCGAAAACTTACTAACAATTTAAATAAAGCTGAAATTCATTTTGAAAAAGAACAAATTAAAAATCTTAAATTAAACGAAATTGTATCAAATTTTGATACTAAAATAAAAAAACTCGAAAACAACGGTTTAAATGTTGATAAAGACATAAAAGCCTTAAAAAGAGAAAAAAAAGAGTACGAAAAAAGACTTAAAGAGAGCGATAAAACAATTGAAAATCAAAAGGAACAACTTAGCGAACTTGGGGAGGTATTGAGAAAAGTACATGTAGATTGCTTTTTTTTATATGAAGAAAATAACCCATCAGAAGAAGCCAGTATTTATTTAACATCACATGGTTTGTCCGAAAAATATTTTAAATATTTTATTAGAAAAAAACCAGATATACATATTAAGTTTAAAATAAATTCGGAACTTTTTGATGGAGGAGCCGAAAAGGTTGATTTAAAAATGTATAACTCTCGAAATATCGAAGTATATAATACATACAAAGTTATAAGAAGCAAAAATCTTTATATAAGAATTCCCAATAAAGGATTTTCGCAAGGAAAATATTATATTAAATTATTTACTGGTCAAGAAAATTTATTGGTTAATGAAAAATATGAATTTAAAATCTCGAAATAATATATATATAAATACTTTTAATTATAAATTTTTTCTTTTATTGAAAATTATAATAATTACAACTGTGTTTAAGTCATTTACACAAAACACAAACCCAGTGTTTAAAGAAATAATATTACCCAAAAATATTAGAACAATTAATTCTATCGAAATAGAAAACGACTCGCTTGTGTGGGTTGGAACGAATAAGGGCTTATTAAAGATAAAAAATGATAAAATTACAAGATTTTATGATAAAAGTAACCCTTTGAAATATGCAATTAATTCTATTACAATTGATAATGATGGCGTAAAATGGTTAGGAACATATAACAGTTCAATAATAAAATTTGTTAATAAATATAATAATTTCGAAATATCATTGTCTAGTATAACCAATGATGAATTAGAAATAATAACAAGTATTACCAATGTTAGATATACAGAATCTGGTAATCAAATTATATGTGCAGGGACTCCTTCAGGAAAAATTATAATTTACGAAATTACTTCAAATAATATTTACACAATAAAAAGTCCTACAAGAAATATTATTTATAAAATACTCATTGAAGAAAATGGCAAAAAATGGATATGCACATCTGATGGTATGTTTTTCTCGAATAAGAAAAAAAAATGGAAGAAAGTACACAAAGTTTCTAAATCTTATGGAATTAAGAGTAACGGACAATTTTGGGCAATAGGTAGAGACAAAAAACACAAAGCTGTGTTGATGCTTCTGTTCAAAAAAGGAGGATTTGCTATAAAGAAAGATAAAGGAGTTTGGAAAGAATTATCTTTAGATAGATTACCCGATGCTCATACACGATTTTATGATTTTGCTTTAGCCAAAGATGAAAATATTTGGCTTGCAACCGAAACAGGATTAGTCTTATACAATCCTTTCAAAGGCACATACAAAATATTTAATCAGGATAACTCTCCTAATTTTAAAATGAAATCGGTAAAACATATTGCTATTCAAAATGACAAAATTCTATGGATTGGCTCTAATGGAAACAAACTATATAAAGTTATTGTAGAGTAAAATTAGAACCACAACAAATTATTGCTCTTAGAGCCTTTTTATATTGCTTACACCAAAATAAATATACTATTGCTGATATATAAGCTAATTAATAAGTGTAAATAAACTTTAGATTACACACCTATGGTTTGTCTCTCTTTTTTTTTAAGTGGTTTTAATCATAAAGTTAGGGTGAATTAAATAATAACACTTTATAAAAAGAACAAATATGAATTATGAAGAATACAAAATAATCTGGAAAGATGAAATCGGAATAAAAAATAATATGAATACAGTTGAAAAAGGACGATTGTTTTCAACGGAATTGTTTACTCAATATCTTGATGTTTCATTACTTGATGATAATCTATATTACATTGATGGAAAATCAGATGGAGGTATTGACTTGGCCATAACATTTGTGTAAATTTGCGATTAAAAAGCGTCTAACTTAAAACTGGTAGCCAAATTTTGCCAATAGTTTTAATTGCGACAATTTTAATTATTATAATTACAATTGTCATATTGGCAAATAATGAACTACTTAAAAGAAAATACTCTAACAAAAATATTAGAAAGTTTACATTTGTTGAAAAATATAACTGAAAAAATAAATAAAATGGAAAATATTACTCATCTACTAAAAGCTGTAAAATATACAACTATTTTAGAAAATGGAATTATAAGAATTCCTCAATTTGAAAAGTATAAAAAACAAGAAGTTGAAATTTTCATCATTCTAAAACCATCAAAAATTGAAGAAACAAAGCAACAGTCAATTAGTGATTTTTTGGATAAATGGACAGGTTATTTTTCAGAAGTTGAAACAGATGATTTTAGATATAACTATTTAATGGAAAAATACAAATGAAAACAGTTTTAATAGACACAAATATAGTTCTTGACATTGCTTTAAAACGAAAACTTTTTGTAGAAAAGGCATCAGAATTATTAAAAATACTTGAACATAAAAAAATTTCAACTTGTGTATCAGCAACATCAGTTACAGATATATATTACATTCTTAGAAAATCAAAAAGTCATAAAGAAGTAATTGATTTTCTAAAAAACTTTTTTAATTATATTAATATTGCTGGTGTAGATAAAATTATAGTTATAAATGCTTTAAATTCAAATATTAAAGATTTTGAAGATGCTATACAAATTGAAACAGCAAAAGAGCAAAATATTCAAATTGTGATAACAAGAAATGAAAAAGATTTTAGAAACTCTGATTTGGAAATCTACAATCCGACTGAATATATTAATCTTATAATGAGACAATAAACACCATAATACCAAACCAACTCACGTTAAAGTGAACCTTTGCAGTACTTTGTGTAAATTTGCGATTAAAAAGCGTCTAACTTAAAACTGGTAGCCAAACTTTATAAGCCTAAATTATTATATCCTGCATAAGGAACTGTTAAACAGTTTTAAAAACCTTTATTTTAAACATAAAAAATATATTTTACATAATGAAAATTCTTAAACTTAGATTTAAAAATATACATTCATTAAAGGGAATAAACGAAATAAACTTTGACTCCCCTCCCCTATCCGATACTGGTATTTTTGCAATTATTGGACCAACTGGTTCAGGAAAAAGCACTATACTTGATGCAATTACACTTGCTCTTTATAATAAAACCCCACGAATAGACAATATATCAAAAAGCACTATTGATAATTATGGTGCAATTATTACAAACAATACAACCGAGTGTTTTACTGAAGTTGAATATCAAATTAAAAATAAAATATACAGGTCAAGATGGGATATAAAAAAAACAAGAACAGGTAGTTTACGCGACTATGAAATGAGTATATCATCGCTACCTGACAATAAAATTATTCTTTCAAAAAAAAGCAAAGTTCCTGATAAAAATTCAGAAATTATTGGCTTAAATTACCAGCAGTTTATAAAATCAATTATGCTTTCTCAAGGCGAATTTTCCAAATTTCTTAAAGCTGATGTAAATGAAAGAGGAAAACTACTTGAAAAAATTACAGGTACCGAAATATATAGAGAAATAGGCAAAAATGCTTTCAATAGATATAAATTAGAAGAACAAAAATACAAATCTATTTGTGAAAAAAAAGAAGATATTAAGTTACTATCAAATGACGAATTGGCTCAATTAAAACAAAGCTTATCTCAAAACGAAAATAATATTGTTGAATACAACAAAAAAATACAATTACTAAACAAACAATATCAAAACAAAAAACAAATAAATAATATTGAAAATGACATAGTTAAAATTAATTCAGATAATAATAAACTTCAAAATGAAATCAATAAATTTAAGCCACAAATAGAAATTCTTAAAAATCATGAAAAGCTTTTATATTTAAAATCCGATTTAGTAGAGTGTAAAAACTTAACTAATGAGCATAATAAATATAAACAAGAAACAAATACTATTAAAAAAAATATCATAAATTTAGAACAAAATAAAAGCAAATTATCAAAAAAATATGATTCCTTTGTTTTAAAAAATGCGGAAACCAATGAAGAATACGAAAAAATAAAGCCAATTTTGAAGCAAGTTGAAGAGCTTGATATAAAAATAAAACAAGAACAATTAATAATCAGGAGAATAAATAGAACATTAAACGAGAATAAAAATGAATATAAAAATTTAACTAATGAATATCAAAAACTTGGAAAAACAATAAAAAGTGATATTGAAAAAAAAGATGTAATTGAAAATTGGCTTGATAATAATAAAAATGAAGACTTAGCTAAAGAAATTGAATTAATAAAAAAAGAAGTTTCAAATTATAGTAATAAAAGAAAAGTATTAAATACTATTTCGAAAAATCTTAATAATAAACAGATTTTTAGTAAACTGAAAAATATTAGTATTGATAAAAAAATTGATTTAATAAATAATATTATTAATGAAAACAAACTATCAATTAATAATATAAGTACTGAATTAGAAGAGGATACTAATTTTGATATATTAAATCAAGAAAAAGAATTATTACAAAGAAAAAAAGATGCTACCAATAAACAATTACAGTATTCGGAAAATTTTATTAAAAATTCAAAGCTAATAATTCAATTTAAAGATAAAAATACAATATTTAATAACGAACTTTTAGAACTAAATGATTATCAAACAAAATTATCAAACGAAATAGAAATAACAAGTAAAAATGAGCAGGAGCTTTCTATTAGATTGGAACGTGAGCAACTCGAAGCAAAATATTCTGATGATAGACTTTTGCTTAAAAAAGATGAAGCTTGTTTTCTTTGTGGTTCTACTATGCATCCGTATATAAATCAATATAATAGCAAACTTAATATTACCAAAAAAGAAATTGCAAAAGTAAGAAGAATACTAAAAAAATATGAAAAGGATATAAAGTCTAATGAGATTAGTATTAGTAAAATAGAATTAAATATAAAAAATAATATTTCTCAAATTGAAAATTATAATAAAGAAAACAAAAATAATAAAACAGATTTTGATAAAATTAACACTAAATTTTCATGGGAAAATCTAATTAATAAAAATAAAAATATTGAAATTTATATTGAAAAACTTAATGAGAAAGATAGAGATATTGCACACAAAATTAAACAGATACAAAAATTACAAGTTTTAGAAAAACAACAAACTGAATTAATTAATCTTTCTGAAAAAATGAAAGATTTTAAAATAGTTAATGATCAGATATCAGTATATCAACAAAAATATAAAACATATTTATCTAAAGTTACTCTATTAAATATTCCTAAAGAACTTCAAAGCATTCTTAATAAATTTGAAGCTAAAAAAATAGAATTTGATAGTTTAACAAATACAATAGTAACAAACAGAAAATTACTTGAAGAAAAATCTTATATTTTAGAAAAGACTAAAATACAACATGCTAAAATTCAGAATGAATACAACAATAAAACTGATGAATATAATAAGATAAAAAAGCAAAGATTTGATATATTTGAAAACAAAGATACAGAAAAAGAAAACAATTGGTTTCAAACAAAACTAAAAAATGAAGATAAAGAATTATTAAAAATAAAAACAGAAATTATTAAAATAAAATCTGATTTATCAAATTTTATAAATAATGAAACCCAAATAATTGATAAAACCGAAAGCATAAAACAAAAACTTGATAATATACAAGAAATACTTATTCCAAAAATAAACGAAATAGCATATAGCTCAATTGATAAAGCTTTAAAAAGTATTTTGCCAGATAAACAAGCAATAAGAATAAAAAACAGAGATGAAGAATTGCAAAAACGATTAGCTTCTATTATAAAACTTTTGGAAACAAAAAACAACGAAATTGATAAATTCAAAAAGTTGGACAATACCGAAATTTCCATCGAAAAAATAAATAATAATATACAATTGTACACTAATAATCTTAATAAGTCAAATAGAGAAATTGGTATTATTAATAACAAATTTGAAAATAATTCTCAAAAACAAGAACAGTTTAATATTTTAAAAGTTAAAACTGATAATCAGAAAAAAGAATACAATAGATGGGATTCGCTAAATAAATTAATTGGTGATGGGGAAGGCAAAAAGTTTTCAAAATTTGCACAAGAACTAACATTAATACAACTTATAGGATTAGCCAACAAACATTTAAAATCTTTAAATAAAAGATATATTATAAAAAAAGGCGAAAAAAAAACTAAAGATAATTTAGTTGTTGTTGATAAATATCTCGCCAATACAGAGAGGTCGGTAAAAACACTATCCGGAGGCGAAAGTTTTTTATTAAGCTTGGCTCTTGCACTTGGACTTTCAGATTTAGCTGGTCAAAATACAAAAATAGAAAGTCTTTTTATTGACGAGGGTTTTGGCTCTCTTGATGCCCACTCATTAGACATTGCATTATCGACACTCGAAACTTTACAGAACAAAACCGATAGAACCATAGGTGTTATATCTCATGTACAGGCTCTTAAAGATAGAATTACAACCCAAATAGAGTTGAAAAAGATTGGTGCAGGGTATAGTGTCTTTGAAATACACAACTAAGGTCTTCGACCTATTTAATGTGACTTACGCATTCTTTTAACTCTTTTATTTTTATCAAAAGAAAATCTCATTTATATTTGCAAAAATTAAAGAAAATAATGTATGATACTAAGTGAACAAGAACAGATACGTAGAAATTCGTTAGAAGAAATAAAAAAATTAGGAATTAATCCATATCCGGCTGCAAAATATCCTGTTGATAGATATAGTACAGAAATATTAAATGATTATGATGAGAATATTAACAACTTTCAAAATGTTTGTATATCAGGAAGAATCATGAGTCGTAGAATTATGGGAAAAGCATCTTTTATTGAAATACAAGATTCAAAAGGTAAGATTCAAGTATATTTAAATAGAGATGAAATTTGTCCTAATGAAGATAAAACATTATATAATATTGTTTTTAAAAAATATTTAGACATTGGCGATATTATTGGTATTAAGGGAAATGCTTTTAAAACTAAAGTTGGCGAAATTACTGTAAAAGCCAAAGAGCTAAGTATTCTTAATAAGTCTATTCGTCCATTACCTATTGTAAAAGAAAAAGATGGGAAAATATTTGATGCATTCAGCGACCCAGAACAAAGGTATCGTCAGAGATATTTAGACCTAATAGTAAATCCACAGGTTAAAGATACTTTTATAAAACGTACAAAACTTACAAATTCGATGCGTGAGTATTTAAACTCTAAAGATTATATTGAAGTAGAAACTCCTGTTTTGCAACCAATTTATGGTGGTGCAGCAGCACGACCTTTCAAAACTCATCATAATACTCTTGACCAAACATTATACCTTAGAATTGCTAATGAGCTATATCTCAAAAAATTAATTGTTGGCGGATTCGATGGTGTATATGAATTTGCAAAAGATTTTAGAAACGAAGGAATGGATAGATTTCATAATCCTGAGTTTACACAAATGGAACTTTATGTTGCATATAAAGACTATTTTTGGATGATGAATACCGTTGAAGAAATGGTCGAAAAAATTGCTTTAGACATTAACGGAACAACAAAAATCAAAGTTGGAGAAAATATAATTGACTTCAAACGACCTTGGAAACGGTTTACAATGTTCGAAGCTATAAAGCATTTTACAGATATTGACATTTCTGAGATGGATGAAAAAGAGCTTGGTGAAACTGCTAAAAAACTTGGAGTTGATATTGATAAAACAATGGGAAAAGGCAAAATAATTGACGAAATTTTCGGCGAAAAATGCGAAGCTAAACTAATACAGCCAACATTTATTACCGATTATCCTATTGAAATGTCACCACTTGCCAAAAAACATAGAGATGTTGAAGGTCTTGTCGAAAGATTTGAAGCTATTTGCAATGGAAAAGAAATATGTAATGCTTACTCTGAGCTAAATGACCCAATTGACCAACGAGCAAGATTCGAAGAGCAACTTGAACTTGGCAAAAGAGGCGACGAAGAAGCAATGGTTCTTGATGAGGATTTTCTAAGAGCAATTGAATACGGAATGCCACCAACATCAGGTTTAGGTATTGGTATAGACAGACTTACAATGATAATGACAAATGCTGAATCAATTCAAGATGTTATTTTCTTTCCACAAATGCGACCTGAGAAAAAAGAAAAAATTGATGCAAGCAGTATGTATACAGATATTGGTATTAAGGAACAATGGGTGCCTATAATTCAAAATCTTGGTTACAAAACTATTGACAGTTTAAAAATAGTTAAACAAACTAAGTTACATCAAGAGTTATGTGGATTTAATAAAAAAAATAAACTTGGACTTGTTAATCCAAGCCTAAATGAAGTAAAAAGTTGGTTCGATTAAGGTCTTCGACCTATTTATAGTTGCTTACGCATTAATACAAAGATAATTAAATCAGGAAATTATGAATAAGTAAATGTCGAAAAACTTTTGTAACAGTACTTATTTGGCTCTTAAAGTTTTATACACAAATTTAATTTTGCTTTTATAGTATAGATATACTATAAACGGTTATAAACTTACATTATAAATTACTTAATTCCAACTTTGACAAAGTTTTAAACTTTGTCAAAGTTAAAATTACAACAGTTCTAAGTATAATCAGCAACAGTAAGCAAGCTAAAAAAAACTTGAAGAGCCAAATAAATTTTTATAAGTGCATTAAAAACTACAAAAACATACAATTATATAATGGTAATCAAAACAACTGAATTTATTAAAAGCAGTGTAAACAACGATCAATGTCCGCAAGCAAATATGCCCGAATATGCCTTTATTGGTAGGTCAAATGTTGGTAAGTCATCACTAATAAACATGCTTACAAACAGAAAAAAATTAGCAAAAATATCTGCACGACCGGGCAAAACTCAACATATAAATCATTTTAATATCAATGATAAATGGTATTTAGTTGATTTACCGGGCTATGGATATGCTAAGGTATCAAAAAAAATGAGAATTTCTTTACAAAACATGATTGATAATTATATTATGAATAGAGATAATCTTATGAATCTTTTTGTTTTAATTGATTCAAAAATACCTCCTCAAAAAATTGATTTAGATTTTATTATTAAAATGGGGACTTCTCAAATTCCTTTTGCTATTATTTTTACAAAATCCGATAGACTCTCTAAAACTGCATTTGCCAAATCTTTTGAAAACTACAAAGAGAAGTTATTAGAAAACTGGGAAAAACTTCCGCCAATATTTGAATCATCTGCTGTAAATAGTACAGGACGTTCCGAAATACTTAAATATATTAAAGAAACTAATAAGTTCTGGACAAAATAAGGTCTTCGACCTTTTTATAGTTGCTTACGCATTATTACAAATACAATTTAATCAGTAATTTATAAAAATGCGTAAGACATACTAATAGGTCGAAGACCTTAAAAAGCGGCTAACTTAAAACTGGTAGCCAATATTCCTAAGAATTCATAATCTCATTTTGAATACGAATTGACTCTTGATGAATCAAAGGCAAAATTTTATTTAAAAATCTGTCACTTAAACCCATTGCTTCTGCCATTTCGAGTCGTTTGTTTACAATACTATCCCATCTGTTTACTTGCAAAATTGTAACATTATTTTCTTTTTTATATTTTCCAATTTTACGAACAACACCCATTCTTGATGATATTTTTTGAAAAATAATTTCATCTAATGAATCAATCTCATTTCTAAAATGGTCAAGTTTCGATTTAAATGCTTTACTTTGCGAATTAGGCTGTCTAACAATAAGTTCTTTTAAAATATCATTTAACAAGTTTGGTGTAACTTGTTGTTTAGCATCGCTTAATGCAATACTTGGTTGAATATGTGTTTCAATCATAAGTCCGTTCATATCCAAATCCATAGCTTTTTGAGAAACCAAAGGAATTAATGACCTGTTACCTGCAATATGACTAGGGTCATTTATTATTGGAAGATTAGGATACAATGTTTTCAATTCAATTGGAAATCTCCAAAGCGGAAGGTTACGAAAAGGACTTTCTTCATACGATGTATAGCCTCTGTGAATTGCTGCTAATTTTTTAATTCCAACTTTATTAAGCCTTTCCATAGCACCCAACCATAACTGAAAATCGGGATTAATTGAATTTTTAACCATAACAGGAATATCTACACCTCTCAATGCATCAGCAATTTCTTGAACTGCAAAAGGGTTTACAGTTGTTCGAGCACCTAACCACAAAATATCAATTCCATATTTTAGGCAAAGTTCAACATGTTTTGCATTTGCTACTTCAACAGTAGTTAACATTGAAGTTTCTTCTTTTACTTTTTTAATCCAATTTAAACCGATCTCCCCTACCCCTTCAAAATTTCCGGGTCTCGTTCTTGGTTTCCAAATACCTGCTCTAAAAACCTTTACTTTATTTATTTTTTCAATTTCGCGTGCTGTTGCCAAAACTTGTTTTTCGGATTCTGCACTACATGGACCTGCTATTATTAAAGGTTTATCATAACCTTTAATCCACTCCTTAATTGGGACAATGTCTAAATTTGGTGTCATAACTATATTAAATTATTTATTAAAAAATGGCTTTTTGAGCCTCTAAGTAGTCTAACAAAAGTTTTTCAACATTTATATTTTGTTAAACTACATATTATTAAAGTATTAATAGAATGCGTAAGCCACATTAAATAGGTTGAAGACCTTAAATCTTGTTTTTTATTTAATATTATTTTCAATACCGTCTAAAACTTTACGTATATTATTTGCTTTTTTCATAAGCTTGTATGCTGCTTTATTATCTTTGTTATCAATTATTTTTTTGAATTTTTTTAGATTTTTAATATATGCATCTAATGCTTGTGACAAATTATCAGAATTTTGTTCAAAAATTGGAGCCCACATTTCGGGCGAACTTTTAGCTAATCGAACAGTTGATGCTAAACCACTTCCCGCTAAATTGAAAATGTTTTTTTCGTTTTTTTCAATTTCCAAAACTGTTAGTCCTAAAGTAAAAGATGTAATATGAGACAAATGAGAAACATATGCTATATGTTGGTCATGTGGTTCGGCTGGCATATATATTATTTTCATATTGAGAATATTATACATTTTTTCTACCATGTTTAATGCAAAATCAGAACTAAGTTCTTTTTCACATATTATTGATAACTTATTCTCAAATAAAGTTGAAAAAGCTGCTTTTGGTCCCGAGTTTTCGGTACCAGCAATTGGGTGCGATGCAACAAAATTTTTTCTACGAATATGTTTTCTTGCAATATTACATATTCCAAGTTTTGTTGAACCAACATCAACAACCACTGCTTCTTGACTAATATTATCAAGTATATATGGAAGTATTTTTCGTGCTGTATTTACAGGAATTGCAATTATTATTAAATCACTTATTTTTACTGCTTCTTCAAGCGGCAATACTGCATCAACAATTCCTAATTCAATAGCTTCTTTTTTATGTTTATCGTTATTATCAACTCCTATTATTCGGGTCTGAAATCCTCGCAAACCAATTGCTAATGAACCGCCTATTAAACCAACTCCTATTATTGTAATTGTCATAAAGCTATTTTTTTTATTCTTTCAATTGCTTCTTCAAATATACTTATATCGCTACACAAAGAAACTCTTATATACCTATCACCATTTGTTCCAAAAATAAAACCTGGAGTTATAAAAACGTTTGCACTATGAAGTATTTGGTCTACAAACATTTCTGAATTATCAATATTTTCTGGTAATTTTGCCCAAACAAACATTCCAACTTGCTTTTTTGAATAACTACAATTTAATATATCAAATAGTTCCCAAACAATCTTCCTACGTTTTTCGTATATTTTGTTTTGAGTATTGTGCCACTCAATATTATTATTCATAGCCTCAATAGCTGCATGTTGCAGAGGTAGAAACATACCAGAATCAACATTACTTTTAAATTTCAGCACAGAATCTATATAAGTTTTTTTACCAGAAAGCCAACCAATACGCCAACCTGCCATATTATGCGATTTGCTTAATGAATTTAGTTCAACTGCCACATCCATAGCTCCATCAATGCTCAATATACTTTGTGGTGAATTATTTAAAATCATACTATATGGATTGTCGTTGCATATTAGAAACTTGTTATCATTGGCAAGTTTTATAAGTTTTTCAAACAGTTTAATATTTCCAGTTGCACCTGTTGGCATGTTTGGATAGTTTATCCACATGATTTTTACTTTCGATAAATCTTGTTTTTTTAGTTTATCAATATCAACAGCCCAGTTATTTTTTTCATCTAAATCAAAAAACCTAATTTTTGCTCCAGCTAAATTACTCACAGATGTATATGTTGGGTACGAAGGATTTGGTATTAACACTTCATCTCCTTGATTCAAAAAAGTCATAGAAATATGTGTTATTCCTTCTTTTGAACCAATCAATGGTAAAACCTCAGTATTTGGTTCTAATTTCACTTTATATATTTTATTATACCAATTCGAAATTGCCTGCCGTAGTTCTATAATACTCCTATAAGATTGATAACCATGATTTTTAGGATTTTGAGCCGATTCAATCAATTTACTTATTGTATTTTGAGATGGCATAAGATCTGGGTTTCCAATACCCAAATTTATAACAGGTATTCCTTTGCTCAACATTCCTCTAATCTCATCTAATTTTTTTGAGAAATAATACTCTTTTACATGTTCCAGTCTATTTGATTCGGGAATTATCATTTTTTTATTTTTTTAATAATATAGTATATACTCTAAAAGGTTATAGTTTTAACATTAACAAACTGTTATCAATTATTAATCAAAGCATTGTACCATTATATCATTGAATAATTGTACCATTGAATAATTGAATAATTGTACCCATTGTATCATTGAATAATTGTACCATTATATCATTGAATAATTGTACCATTGAATAATTGAATAATTGTACCATTGAATAATTGAATAATTGTACCCATTGTATCATTGAA
>JAOZVK010000490.1 GCA_029938185.1 Bacteroidales bacterium
ATTTTGGCTTGCGGTTTTGAGCGTAGCGAAAAACCGCAAGCCAAAAACTCACAAGCCACTGACATCCAGCACAATGTTATCGTTTTCTATTTTTTTTATCAGCTCGTTAATTCTTTCTGTTTGCGGATTAATTTCTGTTTTAAATTTTGGCATAAATAATTTTCCTGTTATTGCAGATAGATGTTTATTAAAATATTCAAGTGTTTTGCTGTCATTATCAATCATTATACTATTACGTCCTTCTTCGATACAAACTCTGCCTGTTGTGCCTGAACCTGCAAAAAAATCTAAAACTATTGAATTAGGATATGATAATCCTTTGACAAAACGTCTGATAATTTCTACCGGTTTTTGTGTTTTATGTCCTACTCGTTCCTTTGAATTTCCGTTTAATCTGTTTATTTCCCAAACATTTGTCGGATTTTTTCCTTTATCAATACTTTCCGGTTTTAGTCGTTTGTCTTTTTTATATAATGCTTTTGTTTCTTCGTCAAATGGTATCCGAACAGCATCTAAATCAAAATAATACTTTTTTGTTTTTGTGAGCCAAATTGCTTCTTCGTGTCTGTTGGCAAAAAAACGATGAGCTGACATTCCGTTTTTATAATACCATGTTACCAAATTTACTAATCTTAAATTTGTTTTGTGTCTTACATGATGTAAAATTTCTAATAAATCGCCTTGTTTTAAATCCTGAAATTGAAAACCGCCAAAAATTACACAATTTCCTGTCGGGCTAAGAATTCGCTCTATTTCATTCAGCCATTGAACAGACCATTCTAAATAATTTTCGTAAGTATCCCAAGTATCTAAACTTAAATTATATGGTGGGTCTATTAAAATTAATTGAATTGAATTATCAGGAAAGTTTTTTAAAAATTTTGTTGAGTCTTGAATATAAATAAGATGTGTTGTTTCCTTAACATCTTCTTTTTTTATGTAGGCACTATGATTTTTGCCTTCTTTTTTCATTTTATTTAAAGCGATGTGTCCTGCGTTACTATGTGATTTATTTGCCATTATAATATAAATTTTAATTTTTTCAGATAATATTTTTTTGTTAAAAAGTCTTTACCAAATTTTTCTTTTAATAATGTTTGTTCACTTACCGGTAAAGATTTTTTCTTAATCTTTTCAATTTTTTGCTTTGTAATAATTGGAGTTTCTTTTTATTCGGTTTTTATTGTATGTTTTGATATAACAAAATAGTTTACCATGATATTAGTCCTTGTTTGTTCTATAATTCCCAAAGTTTCTAAAATGTTCAATAAGAACGGACAACGATGTTTCGCTCCTTCTTCCGTAGCGGTTTCAATTCCGTTTTGGTCACAGAATGCTCTTACAAAAGGTGCTTCAAAAAATCCTTTGTAAATATCAGATTTTGCAATATCTTGTTTACGTTCAATTTGATAAATGTAATTTAACATTAGATTTACCGAATTTGTATCAAGTAAAATTTTTGCTATTTTATTATATGCTTTTGGCTTTGTTGAAAGGAAATTTTAGATTTCTTCATTTATAGATTGTGGATTTATATTCATCTCCCAAGATGGAACGTCTGAATTCTTGTCCTTAAAGGATAAATCTAATTTGTTAATAATTGGCTTTAATGTAGAGTAAAAAATTTCGCCTGTCGGTGTTAATTTTAATATAAACTTTGTGTCATTTCCAAGAGCTCTGTCATCAATGATTAGTACAAGTTCCATTAATCCTTGAAGTTTGTATTTTGTTTGTCGTTGAAAAGCTCCGACACGTCCCGCATTTAGATTACCCCTTATTCTGATATATTTATCTGCAAGATGTGTGTGTGTTATTTTTTTTGACTTTATTGTTTTAATAATAAATAAAATATGACCAAGATGTAAGCCTTGCGGAAATTGATAACTTGCTTCGGTAAATTGTCCAGTTTCTCGTAAAAATTTAACCCAAGAGCCGAATAATTTAAAATATTTTGATAATTTGAATTCTCCTTGTTCGTTTATTTCCTGTTGGGTTGGTTTTCTTTGAAGTGTTTCAGTCAGAGTAAAATAGGCATCAATTAAATCTTCTTTTGTTATTTCTTGTTCAGAAGTATCTTGCTTATCTAAAATCTGCTCAACTTCTGCATCAAAATACACATTATTTCTTGGTGAATATTCATATTCAATTTTTTCTATCCGTCCTGTTTTGTCGTTTTTTTTCTCTTTTTGT
Organism: Bacteroidales bacterium; assembly: GCA_029938185.1. Taxonomy (GTDB): domain Bacteria; phylum Bacteroidota; class Bacteroidia; order Bacteroidales; family JAOZVK01; genus JAOZVK01. Next base: position 2,191 of record JAOZVK010000490.1, read on the forward strand.
TTTGATGATAAGTATTTACGAATGTTATTTGCTTTTTTATAATTGCTTATGAAATCAAGAATAATTACGTTATCTTTACCTATTGACGTTCTTAAACCACGACCAAGTTGTTGCATGAAAATCGTTTTACTTTCGGTAGGACGTAAAAATAACAGAGTTCTAACATTTGGGAAATCAACACCTTCATTAAATAAATCAACGGTAAAGGCAACAGAACATTCATTATTTCTAAATTTTTCGATATCTTCGTTTCTTGTCTCGGATTTTGAAGTTATTGAAACAGATATTATGCCATTGTCATTAAAAAACTTTGCCATTCTATCGGCATGTTTTATTGATGCACAAAATCCTATTGCTTTATTTTGCTTTCCTTTTGCGATATATTCATCAAGAATTTGCTTATTTCGCTTTGGAATTATTAAGTTTTTATCTAAGTCCTGAATATTATACTTTTTTCCGTTATGTCTAATGTTGTTATAATTAATATTGTCTTTCAATCCGTAATAATTGAACGGAACAAGAAAACCGTTTTCAATTGCTTGGTTTAGCGAATATTCAAATATTTTATTGTAATCAAATAGTTCTAAAATATCTTTTCTGTCTGTTCTGTCGGGTGTTGCAGTTAGCCCCAACATAAAAAAAGGTGGTGCAAAATAATCAAAAATACTTTTATAACTTGGGGCTTGTCCGTGATGGACTTCGTCAATTATTATGTAATCAAAATAATCCGGTGAGTATTGATAAAGTGTTTCCGGTTTTATTAATGTATCTTTTGATGCAAAGAGTATTTTGGCATTAAGTGTGTTTTCTTTTACTTCACCTGTCAATATTCCAAATTTTTCATTGGGAAATATTTTTTCAAAAGCTTCTTTATTTTGGCTTAATATATCAAGCCTGTGAACTACAAAAAGTATTTTCCCTGTTACTTTTTGTGCATCAAGTGCTGATAAAAAAGTTTTTCCTGTTCCTGTCGGCAAAACAACAAGTCCTTTACGCCACCCTTTTTCTCGGTAAAAATCAAGGGCTTGTAGGACTTCGTTCTGTAAATATGTAGGTTCAATGGATTGTTTAGGCAATAATTGAGGTAGTTTTTTTCGCAGTAATTCTTGAATTGAATTAAAAACACGTTCTCTCCATTTGGGTGATTGTAATTGTGAATATGAAAAACGAAGTAAAAACCAACCTGCATTTAAAATTTCATTTTGTCTGTTTAAATTATCATCAAACATTTCATTTGGAATAATTCCTTCTGCATGATAAGTTTCTCCATTTACTTCTAATGCAATTTTAATATCATCTTTTGTTATTACAAAATCAATTCTTCTGTTTCTGCCGTCTGTGTCAATGAACGGATATTGTGGAATTACATATTTAATATTTTCGTTACCAAGTATCGGAAAAAGAAAATCAGAGACAAACAGTCTTTCGCTATCTTGTGAAATACTTTTTTCATAAGTTTTTAAGTATTTTTCAAGACTTATCTTTTTTTCATTGATTAATTTATTTATCTCCATTTTCATGTTTATATTTTATTTTGCAAAAATAATCAAAAATTAGTTTTTATCCTGTTAATTGTGTTTTTTTAATTAACGATAACGGTAACTGCTTTGGAAATGCAGTAATTTTGGTTTTGTGAGCGTAGCGAAACAAAAACAAAATTACTGTATTTTCCAAGCAAATGTTGTGCGTATTTATCAATCCATATGCTGGAACTTATCATTTCTGTATCAACTCCAAAGAATGGCGAGCAAGATAATCAAATTTTTCTAAACGAAGTGCAGAAAAAATTGATTATCTTGCTTGTCATTCTACTATGCGTAAATAAAAATTATCAGCCCGACAAACTAATTTATCAAAATGTTGCATAGTATTTGTTAATTTTATTGTTTTTCAGGTCTTTTATTTTTGTCAATATTTTTCATAATCATCGTCTGAATTGTTCTTTTTTGATAAATTTATTTTAAATCCGTTGTTTTTCTTTACAGATTGTTTTTTAAGAGTTTCATTTTCAAAACTTTCTGGCTGGGAATTAATTTGTTTGCTTTCTAAATTACCTATTTTGAAAACTGAAATCAACTCTTTTAACTGCTCGGCTTGTGCCGATAATTCTTCCGCAGATGCTGACATTTCTTCGGCAGATGCTGAATTTTCGTTTGTTATCTCTGTCAGTTGTTGAACAGAAATATTAATAT
>JAOZVK010000491.1 GCA_029938185.1 Bacteroidales bacterium
GGCTATATTGACCAAAACGGAACTAATACAAAACGAATAGGAACACCTCTATTAACCGAAATGCTAAATAGTATAAATAAAATAGCATTGAATGAACAAAAAAAATATCTTGAAAATGAATTAGATAAAATACAAGATGGCTTTCAACAACGTGATGATATTACTATTGTAGGTATAAGACTTTAAAAATGCAAGCAATTTTGGGCTACCCGTCAGAAGTTGGACTGTCTTGTTTATCAGGTGTTTCGTAACATGATAAAATCAATCCTGTTAATCCTGTAAATCCTGTCAAAAAATAAAATAATGTCCAATACTATACATGTAGCCCAATTTTGTAGTATTCTTATTAAAAATTTATTATATTGCTGTTCATTTCAACTTTCTCAAAGTTAATTTTACAAAAATACACTTATGAAAACAGAAAACTTCGACAAAATATACGAAAGTAATAATACAACTATATATAAAGGTAAATATCAAGATTATAATAATAATGTTATAGTCAAAGTTCTAAATGAAGAATATCCTACCGAAAACCAAGTAACAAAATTTTATAATGAATATGAATTTATATCAAATTTAGAAATATCTGGAATAAGAAAAGTTATAAAAAAAGATAAAGTTGATGGAAAAAATGCCTTAATATTAGAATATTTTGATGGCGAAACATTACTGAAATATACAAAAAAAAATAAAATAAATATAGAAAAATTATTGAAAATAATTATAAATATTTCGGTAGTAATTGGAGAAATTCATCAACAAAATATTATCCACAAAGATATTAATCCCAATAATATATTAATAAATAACAAAAATGAAATTCAAATAATTGATTTTGGACTTGCAACAAAGTACACATTAAAAACACAAAACCTTTCAAATCCTGAAAATTTGGAAGGTACACTTTCCTACATCTCTCCCGAACAAACTGGACGAATGAATAGAAGTATTGATTACCGAACAGATTTATATTCATTAGGAATTCTTTTTTATCAAATGTTTACGGGAAAATTGCCTTTTGAAGAAAACGATAAAATGGAATTAGTGCATTCACATATTGCAAAAAAACCAGCTCCTCCTTCTGAAGTAAATCCAAAAATACCAGAAATGTTATCAGAAATAATATTAAAATTATTATCAAAAAATGCAGAAGACCGCTACCAATCTGCTTTTGGACTAAAACATGACCTGCAACAACTTTTAAATCAACAAGGTTTTAAAAACCTTACAAATTTCAGGCTTGGCGAAAAAGATTTTTCGGGCAAGCTCTCTATACCCGAAAAATTATATGGAAGAAAAAAAGAAACCGAAAAATTATTTAATACTTATGATAATATTAAAAATGGACAAACCGAATTATTATTAATTTCGGGATTCTCGGGTGTAGGAAAATCTGCACTTATACACGAAATTCACAAACCATTATTAGAAACAAAAGGTTTTTATATTGAAGGTAAATTTGACCAATTGCAAAAAAATATACCATATTTTGCTATTATTAAAGCATTTACCGATTTTGCAAATTTAATACTAAAAGAAGATGATAAAAAATTAAACTATTGGAAAAATCGAATAAAAAAAGCTGTAGGTAGTATTGGTAAGGTTTTAACAAATTTAATTCCCGAATTAGAATTAATTATTGGCAAACAGCCCGACCTACCCGAACTTGAAGGAATAGAAGCTCTAAACAGATTTAATTATGTTTGGACTAATTTTATGAAAGTTGTTGCATCTTCCAATCATCCTATTGTTCTATTTATTGATGATTTTCAATGGGCTGATAATGCGTCTATTGAGTTGTTAAAAATATTACTTTCCAATGATGATATTAAACATTTGTTTTGTATAATTGCATATCGTGATAATGAAATAGACTATAGTATTTTACAAGAAATTACTAATTTAGAAATATCCAATATTACAAATATTAAGTTAGAAAATTTAAACAAAAACGATGTAATTAATTTATTAAATGATACTATAAACCCACAAGGTTTTCAAAACCTTGTGGGTTTGGAATTACTTGCCGATTTAGTATATTCTAAAACAAATGGGAACGCATTTTTTACCATCCAATTTCTTAAAAATCTTTATGAAGAAGAGTTTTTAAAATTTGATTTTAATGAAAATGTTTGGAAGTGGAATTTTATAGAAATAGAAAAACAAAATATTACTGATAATGTTGTTGAATTAATGGTAAATAAAATTAAAAAATTACCAAAACAAACACAAGAAATTCTTAAAATTGCAGCATGTATTGGAAATCATTTTGATTTGAAAATATTATCTATTATTTATAAAAAAAATAAAATAAATAGCAAAAATGATTTAGAATCAGCAGTTTTGGAAAATCTGGTTATACCATTAGATAATATAAATTATAAATTTGTTCACGATAGAATACAGCAAGCAGTTTATTCTACTATTCCTGATAATGAAAAAAATAATTTTCACCTACAAACAGGAAGTCTTTTATTGAAATTTCTTGATAAGAAAAATATAGAAAGTAAAATTTTTGATATAGTAAATCAATTAAATTATGGAATAGATTTAATTAAAAATAAAGAAGAAAAACAAAAACTTTTGAAATTAAACTTCCAAGCTGGACAAAAAGCAAAACTATCATCTGCATTTTTGTTGGCTTACAATTATTTAAAAATTGCAAAGAAAATATTAAATGATGACTCATGGGAAACAGATTATGATTTAACTCTAAATATTTATACAGAACTTGCAGAGTTGGCTTATTTGAACACAAATTACAACGAAATAAAAAAGTATATAAATATTATTGACAAAAAAGCAAAAAATATTATACATAAAACAAATGCTTATTATTCGTTAATTAATTCATACAGAGCACAAACCTTAAATGAACAATCATTTAAAGTAGGATTAGACCTATTGTTGGAATACGGTGTAAGTTTTCCAAAAAAAGTATCAAAATTAAATATTCTTATTTCTTTTATTAAAATTTCGATTTCATTAAAACGCTTAGGTACTAAAAAACTCAAAGAATTACAATTAGCAAATAATGAACGAATAATTGCTCAATTAAAAATAATTGATGCAATTATTCCAATAGCTTATAACTTTAATAAAAACTTAGGTATACTTATTGTTTTTAAAGGAATTAACTTTATGATTAATTATGGATACACTCAAAGTGCTCCTTTTTTTATTGCCTCTTATGCAGCTATATATCAAATGTTAAATAAAATAAATAAAGCTTATTTATATGAACAAGTTTCAGAACATATAATAAGAAAAAATAATTTTAATAAATCAAAATTCAAAGCAGTTTTTATAAATTCAATTTTTATAAGCGTATGGAAACTAAAACTGACTGATACAGCAAATAAATTGTTTGAAAATTATAAAATGGCATTGGAATATGGCGACTACGAATCTGCAAGTAATAGTTTAAACTCAACAATTTTTTATAAACTGCATTCTGGAATGAATTTATTGGAAGTAAAAAACTTCTCGCTTGGAAAACTTGAACAAATCAAAAAGTTAAATCAAAGTCGTCCCCTACAAAGAACTCTAATAATTCTACAGGTTATTTCTAAATTATTAAATGAAAATTATTACAAAATTGATAATATAACAGGAGAGTATTTTAATGAAAGTAAATCAATACCAACACTTTTAGAAATAAAAGAATATCCATCATTAGGTATGCTTTATACATCTAAAGCTTTTTTAGTTTATGTTTTATATGATACTGAAAAATTTGAACCTATAATAAAAAAAATGTTAGAATATCAAGAAAAACTAAAAGGAACTTATTATAGTGTTTTATTAATATTTTACAGCTCTTTATGTTCATTTTCAATTTTTGAAAAACAAAATAATAAACAAAAAAAAGAAATTATAAAAAGAGTTGCTAAATTTCAAAAACAAATGAAAATTTGGGCAAGTCATTGTTCTTCAAACATTCAACATAAATACTATTTACTTGAAGCTGAAAAATTTAGAGTTCTTGGAAAAAAAGATATTGCAATAAATTATTATAATAAAGCAATAAAAGAAGCCCATAAAAATAAAATTATTAGCGAAGAAGCAATAACGTGGGAAGTAGCAGGACGTTTTTACATACAGGAAAATAACAAAGTATTAGCAAAAATATATTTCCAAAGTGCATATAAAGCTTACAAAACATGGGGAGCTACTGCCAAATTAAAACAACTTGAAGATAAATATCCACAATATATTTTTGAAAAACAAAGTATAGACTTAATAAATAGAAGTATACATACTTCAATAATAGCCGATTCTTCTACAATTATGACAACAAGTATGTCTTTCGATATCGAAAGTATAGTCAAAGCAAGCCAATCGTTATCGGGTGAGGTAA
>JAOZVK010000078.1 GCA_029938185.1 Bacteroidales bacterium
TTTTAGGAACTAATAAAAAACTTGAATAAGCTATTTTTGCTCGTATTTTTATAAGCCCACTCTGTACCTGGGCTTATAAAAATACGAGCAAAAATACAGGAATTCTCATTTTAACAATAAATCGTTAATAAATAAGGCTTTAAAAATGTCGTTTTCGCGCTGAAAATACTACAAATTTAATAAATATTTTATTTATTGAAAAAAAAATATTACTTTCGGAAAAAAAAGTAATTATGGATAAAGTAAGCGTTCGTATAAGAAAAAAATTAAATGTAAATAGTTTAAATGAGTTATTGAAAAATAATTTTGCCAAAATTAAAGATAATAGAGATGATAACAATAGCATAGAACTAACAGATATTTTAATGTCAGCTTATGCTATGTTTTCATTAAAACCCCTTTCATTATTGTCATTTAGAAACAAATTTTCAGAGGATAAGAAGAATTTAGAATCTGTTTTTAAAACATCCAAAGTTCCAAGTGACAATGAGATGCGACAAGTGATAGATGAAATAGATCCCAGAACTCACAAAAAATAATATTTTTGAATTTTACATACAATCATAAGTTAATTTAATTATTTTATTATCCTGAATATGTGTTTATTGAAAAATATTTATTTCTGTATATTTGCGATTGTTTTTTCCAATTTTTCAAATTTTGTGAGTTCTGGATTCATCTGATATCAAAGCTCTGAAAGAGCAGAACAATTTTTATTTTTGTATCGCTCTTTCAGAGCTTATTTTAACATCCTGAAGTAGAACCTATAAGTAGTATTACAAAAAAATTTCGGTAATTGTATTTTGTTAAACTGCTTGTTGTTAAGGTGTTAGTAAGATACGTCGAAAAAATTTAGTAAGAATACTTAATTAGTGTCCATCTATAAAGTCAATAAAATCGCAAAGCGATGACCTATTGGTAACCCACGATGCTAATCGTGGGTTGATAACAAGCCAATTACAGAAATGCCTTTAGGCATGACCTATAAAATTATTGACTTTATGGACGCACACTAATTAGCAACGTAGAATTCAATAAAAATCAAAAATATAATAAAATTAATTTAGTTTTTTTGCATTTTCTTTTGGTACGTAAGTAAATTTTATGAACCTATATTTATGCCTCAAAATTAGATAATTAAATAAAAAAAACAAATTTTAACAAAAATTATACCGCTTGAGGTTGGTAATAATTATACATTTACGCTATTAACATTATATAAATATTATATTAAAAAAACATACACATTAATCCCAAAATTTATAATATGAAAAGTGATAAATCAAAAACAAATATGATTTTAGTACCAACAGATTTTTCAGAAGTATGCGATAATGCTGTCAAACATGGTGTAGACTTAGCTAAACAAATAAATTATAAAATAATTGTTTTGCACATAGTTAATAAAAATACAAAAGCCTATTTGAAGAAAAATAACCTAAAGAATGACTCTATAGAAACGAAGCTAAAAGAAATAAAAAAAAAATATAAGTCAAAAAATAAAAATTTGGATATTGACTTTTTAGTAAAGGAGGGGAATATCTTTAAACAAATAGGAAAAATATCCAATGAGCTACATGCAAAGCTAATAATTTTAGGAACTCATGGAAAAGTAGGTTTTCAGCATATTACTGGAAGTTATGCAATGAAAGTGATTAACAGCACCTTAATTCCTGTAATTGTAGTTCAAAAAAGACCTTTATCAAAAACATATAAAAAGATAGTATTTCCAATACATGTTTCGTCAAAAGATCGTCAGAAGGTAAAATGGACAATTAGTATAGCAAAATTATTTGATGCTACTATACACATGTTTCCCAAATTTGAATCGGAAAGCTTTAGGAAAAATAAAATAATGATGGTAACAAAACAAATAAAAAATATTTTTGAAGAAAATAATGTTAAATTTGTTGATACAGTTTCTGAAAGAGGTGCAGGGAATTTTGCAAAACAAGTAGTCGATTTTTCGGTTGAAAAAAATGCTGATTTAATTATAACAATGGTTTCAAAAGATCATGGTATTTTTGATTCACAAGACGAACAAATAGTTTTCAATACATCACAAATACCTGTTGTATGCATAAATCCAATAAAAGTTAAAAAAACTTCTTGGCACTAAAAAAGGTGATGAGATTTTAGAACTATTTAGAATCTATTAAGGAAATTACGAATTGGTTTACACTTAAATATGTATCTTACAAAAGATTAAATAGTTCGAAGATCTTAGTTCTCTATTTACGATTTTTTTTGAATTGTAAAATAACAAACTAATTTAATACATTTGTAAGTTATAGTTACAAATGTTTTTCAACATTTACTTATTCGTAGCTTTTTAATTAAGTTGTTTTTATACTAATGCGTAAGCAACTATAAATAGGTCGAAGACCTTAAAAACATTATTATATGAAAAAGACTATATTATTTTTAATTTTTACTATTCTAATATCTGTTGCATACGGACAAAAACGCGGCAAAATAAAGTGGTTAAGTGTTTCTTTAAAAGGTGGATATGGAAATTCAATACTTATAAACTCTGATGTAAAAGATGATACAGGAGTAGTACCCGATTTTTTAACACCAAGTTCTGAGTTTGGAGGACAATTGGGAATTACTCATGGCGATAATATTGGGTTTTTCTTTGAAGTATTATCATCAAGTTTTGGACAAAACTATGATATTGCAACAACCCCTCAATACACAAAAAAAGTAAATCTAAAATCTTTGGACTATTTGATTACATTTAGATATACAAGTGATTATGGCTTTTATTTTGAAGCTGGACCTAAAATGACAAACGTAAAATCAGTTTCGGAAGAGAATTCAATTAAAGCAAGTTTTAATGATGTAGAAAATATTTCAGAAAACTATGAAGAAAAATTCAATAGTATAGTATTAGGTATTGGTTTTGCTCTTTCGAGAACCGATAGACTAAATTTTAATCTTGGATTAAGATGGAATTACGGATTTAATAGTATTATACTTGATGAAAATTATTATGTAATGAATGATGGAGTATTTAAGTACTCGTATATTCCTTCGGCTAAAACAAAGCCTTTTTCTATGAAATTAGTTTTAGAAATAAAATACTTTTTTGGTTTCTGGGGTAATGCAAGTTGCGGACGTGGTAGGTTTATGTTATTTCAATAGACTAGCTATACGATTTTTGCAAAGCTCTGTGCTTAAGATTTTATTAACCACAGAGTTTTTTAGATAAAGCATAATGAGAAACTTGATTTAATATCAAACACCCTATATCTTTTTTAAAGAATTAATAATTTTTACTCCAATAAGTCTATCGTATTGTAGTTGCATATCACTATAATAAACATAAATTATATAATTATTTTCAGTTTGAAAATTATTTCCTCTAATAAAACCTCTGTCTATTTTTTTATTTTGATTATCTACATAAACATAGTCATAATTATAATATCCTTGTTTGAGAAGTAAAGTAGTTTCATACATTTTTTTTTCAAAATTATATTTCATTAAAGCCTCATCATTTAAATTCCAATTTGTTAAAGCTCCAAAAACATAAAGTTTGCCTGTTGATATAATATCGTTACTCTTATAACTAAATTTTACTTTAAAATAATCAGCTTCGATATTACTCGAAATGCCACCATCTATTTTTATTAGCCTATTACCATTTAGGTCTTTATGATATTTATATGCATATCTGTTTCTAAATTCATCAATTGCAAGATTCGCATAATAATAGTTATTGCTATAATATATTTTTTGTACATTTTGTGATGCAAACCTTCGGTTTTTTATACCAAAAAATAGAAATTCATTTCCTCCAGCAAATATCAAATCCTTGCTATTTCTATATATAAATTGATTGTGAGTTAAAAAATTAATTTTAAGTTTATTAGCTACATTATCATGCCTATTGTTTTGACTTATAACTATTTTTAAATTTTCAGTAGGATTATTTACTTTAAATGAGAGGGGGTTTATTTTTAATTCAATATCTTGTCCTGTTCTAATATGTTCAACAAGTTTAGGTTTAGAAACTTTAGCAATAATATCTATTTTTTGCTCAACAACAGTAAATCTCCAAGTAATAATTGGTTTAGAATCATCATTATTTTCATATACATATATAATATAATTGCCAGATGCTAATAATTTTATATCATAATTTGGCAATGATATTGTATAATGTACATAATTAATAGTTGTATTAAACGAATTTTTATATTCGCTGACAGGATTGTCATTAAAGCCTTCAATATAATCTGATTCTAATAAATCTGACTGTTCCCAGTTTGAATTACAATGAATTAATTTGTATGAATAATCATTTGTTTTACCCTCAATTAATTCATCAAACTTAAATTCTATTTTATCATTAGTATTTAGATTTATAATTGGGTGAGACAATTCCCACCCTTTTTTGTAAATCAAAACTGTATTGATTGACTTTTTGTAAGTTTTGTTTTTATAAATATTGTTTTGCGAAAATAAGTTTGTATTAAACACAATCATAAATAAAAACAATGATATTTTATTCATATTATTATCAATTATTATAATTTTTTATCAGGATAAAGATTATTCCACCATTCATCTTGATTTTTAAGCCATTTGTCGAACCAAGCAAAAATAGTATTGTGCCATTCAATACGTTTGCTATATGTACTAATATGATGTCCTTCACCTTCGATTTCGATATATTCAACAGTTCTACCTAATATTTTAAGTGCTGTATACATTTGAATACTTTCGCCTGGAGGTACATTATTATCCTTTGAACCGTGGAGCAGCAAAAGTGGAGTTTTAACTTTATCAGCATTAAACAAAGGACTTTGCTCAACATATAGTTTTTTGTTATTCCAAGGATAGCTCTCGGCTGACGCTTCGGCACTATATGCATAACCCCAATATCCTTCGCCCCAATAACTTGATATAGAGCTAATACCCGCATGAGATATTGCAGCAGCAAAAATATCAGTTTTAGTTTGAAGATACATTGTCATAAAACCGCCATACGATGCTCCTATGCAACCAACTTTACTAGCATCAACAAAAGTATGTTCTTTCAAAAATTTTTTTGTACCTTCAATTATTTCATCAGCAGTTGTTATACCCCAGTCGTTTACATGTTTTGCAGAAAACTCCTGACCAAAACCGGTTGCTCCACTTGGTTGTAATAAATATACTATATATCCATTTGCAGTATATATATTTAGCGGATATCGTCCGCCAAAACTTCTATCAACAGGTATAGTTCCTCCATAATAATTTACGATTAGTGGATATTTTTTTTTCGAATCAAAATTTGGTGGATAATATACACGTCCTATTATATGCTCACCTTTTAGACTTTTAAAATTCCATTTTTCTGTTTTACCAAAAACTACATTTTTATAATTTTTAGCTTCAGGATTTTCTATAACTTTATATTTATACGATTTTAAATCAATAATCATGGATTTGTATGGAGTAGAAATACTTGAACCTCTATATACAGCTTTATAGGTTTGTGTCGAAAAATTAATACTTCTTATAACCTCAAGTCCTGTTTCAATTTTATTAAATGAATTTTTCTTATTGTTGTATTTAAATAAATGTTTATAATCCTCTACTTCGGCAAGCACATAAATAGTGTTATCTATCTTATTCCAATATGAATACGAAATTGAGGGTTTAAATTTTTTTGTTATTGGGTTTACTTTTTTAGTTTTTAAATCATAAATATATAACTGTCCATCATAGTTGTTAGCTATTTTTGATTTGCTTATATTTTCTCCAATTTTTCCAAAAGTAGAAGGACTACCTGCAACCAGTAATTTTTTTCCATCAGGCGAAAATGAACAATTTGCTCCCCATAATTTATCCTTCCAAACTACTTCATGCTTAAATGTTTCGAGATTCATAATATACAAATCTTGTTTACTAAAGGGACGTACTTTGTAATCCGGACGGTTTTGACTGAATAATATTCTCTTACTATCGGGACTAATATCGTGCAAAAAAGTTGATTTTGAACCATAAGTTAATCTTTGTTTTACTTTGCTTTCAACATCAATTTTGTATAAAAAGCTTCTGTTTTTGAACCAGGGCCATCTGTCTTGCATTCCCCAAACATGATTCATGCTTCCTTTTGTTTTCTTTGGCTTTTCGTTTATACTGTATATAATAAAATTTTCGTTTGGTGACCATTTATAACCTGCTAACTTTTTGGCATTTTCAAGAATAGATTTAGTACTTCCAGAATTAATGTCTAATAACCAGATACTTGAGCCAGCTTTAGAACGAACTGTATATGAAACTTTGTTGCTTTTGGGCAACCATTGTAAGCCAGAAATTTTAGAATATTTAAATGTTTGTAGTATTTTTTTTGATTCTATTTCTTTTACAACTGCCCAAGATTCTGATTTATTGGACTCTTCTATTCTTTTTCTATATTTAAGAATTACATACTTTCCATTTGGAGATATTTGTGTAGAACTAATTTTTGTACCATTTAAGAGATGGTTTATATTCATAATTTGTTTTGGTGAAACAATATTTTCAACTGAATTTTTATATTTAGTATTAAATTTTATTGTTGCATTAAATTTCCAGTCTAATTTGTTTTCTTTTCCTACAAAAGTTTTTATTAAAATAATATGTTCACCAATTTCGAGATTTAATGATTTTGATATTTTGCCAATATTATCTTTATCAGTATTTTGAGTATATTTACTACTTATCAATTTTCCATCAACATATAATTCACACATCTGCGCAATCTCAATGTTTATTTTAGCTTTTGTCCATCTATCTACTCTAATGTAACTTACAAAATATGCTATTTTATTTTTATCATTTTTATTACCTGCAACAATTTGCTTATCTTTGTTTGACTCAATTAATTTCCATTTATAATTATTGTTTTGCCACTTCAGAACATCATTTTCAGATGGGCGCAATTTTTTTAAATTGATATATGAAAACTTAAATAAATTTTTCATTTTAAAACTTTGTCCATTGACATTTTCTGTATCTCTAAACGCTGGATAAACCAATTGCATATTTCCTGCTTTAATCCATTTTTTAATTGGAATAGTAATTTCTGCTCCATTATCATTAGCAAATGATGAAATTGTTATCATAATTGATAAAAAAAGTAATATTTTTTTCATATGTAAAATAATTTATTAAGGTCTTCGACCTATTTTATAGTTGCTCACGCATTAGTACAAATGCAATTTAATCAGAAAGTTATGAATAAGTAAATGTTGAAAAACTTTTGTAACAGTACTTATTAAGTAATTAACAATGAATAATGGACAATTAACAATTTTGCTTACGCTTGATAAACAGCAAAATAAAAAACAAATGCGTAAGCAAGATTAAAAAAGGTAGAAGACCTTACCATTTAGTTTCATCATATTTAATTAAATAAGTTATAATTTCAATATTTTCAATATTCTTAGTTTCTTCCTTTACAACATCTGGATAATAAATATCTGTTGGACAAAAAACAAGATAAATTCCTTTTTTTAAGCCAAGACTTTTACAATAATATGCTAATTGATCTTGTCCTTTTATAAATTTTCCTGGACTGTAATATACTTTGGTTTCAATTAAAAACTCTTTGTTTGCAATATTTATTATCATATCGCTTTTGCCAAGTCCTGTGTTTGCCTCACGATATATTTTTCCGTTCAATTCTTGCATTGTAGCACTGATATATGTTTCAAAACTGTATATTAATGCACTCTCTTTTAATGATTTATAATTACCATTTTTATCTTTTTGCATATATACTTTAAAACCGCGTCTTTTTACATAATCCTTGTATGTGCCTATTAATTTTTCAATTTTTAGTTCTCCTATTTCGGATAAATAATCTGGTGCATAAATTGTTCTACTGATTTGATGCTGTTCTCCGTTTGTATATGGATAAAACGCATTATACAATCTTTTTTTGTAGAAGGGAACCCAAAAAGCAACAAAACCATATTTATCTTTTTTTATTAATCCATTAGTATATAATAATTTTATGCTTTCTCTATCTATTATAAATGGTATTTCATCGTCTGTAAAAAGTAACCTTTCTACAAAATTTCGTTCAATTTTTGCTTTATTTAAGATATTTGAAAAATTTTTATCAATTGCTTCTGTCAAATACCATTCTTCTACTTTTAAATAATCATCATAATCAATTTCTTTTTTGTTTGGATTATTTTCAACCAATTTTTTCGCAAAACCATTTACTAATCCAGGTTGATTGGCTGTTATTTGAATAATTTTTTCTTTTACTTTTTTGATAAATATCTGACCCGTTTCGTTTTTGTGTTGTAAAAGAAGTTCGTGAACTTCTTCTACGGTAAAATATGGAATATCTAAGTTATCTGTAATATTAAAAGGACTTGCATTATCGTTAATAACACCTACTATATTTTTTACACCTACCAGAATTACACTTTTCAAACAATGTGTGAGCCTTGAATAATAGACTCTTCGTATTGAATGTAAGAAAGTTCCAAAATATTCAGGATTTAGCTCTTCAACTTCATCTATTATTAGTACATATTTTTTATCTTTTATTCTTGATATTTCATTAAATATTTCTGTTAGTTCTGTACCAACAAATTTTGTATTCCATGAATTATTAAGTTGATATATAAATTCTTTTATAAATGTTGTTAAAGACGTTTTTATATAACCTTCAAAACTAATTTGAGCAACTTTGTAATCTTGTTTTTCTAATTCTATAGCAAGCTGACCAAAATAAGTACTTTTTCCTGTTTGACGAGGTGCCCAAATTGTAAAATATCTATCTTCTTGAACTAAACTTATTCCTTCCTGAATTAATTTTGTTCTTGTTATTGTATAATGCCGTTCGGGTATATTGGGACCTGATGTATTAAATTTTTTCATCTGTTATAATCTGATAAATAAATAGTAAAATATCTTACAAAAGTTTTTTAATGTTTATATAATTAACTGTATAACTGTAGGTTACATTGACGCGTAAGCAACATTAAATAGGTCGAAGACCTTATTTATAAACCTGAGGAATAACAAAGCGTTCAAGAAAACACATTCCTTCTAATACCAATAACGAGTGCTTATATTCAAAAGCTTGTCCTTGTCTTTTTTGCTCATCTGCTTTTTGCCATTCAATATCATTTAGTATAAATGCTTTCAACTCTCTTGAAAGTTCAGATTTATTTTTTGATATTTGAGATGTATTTTTAAGAATACCAGTTTTTCTTGGTCCAACAAAATCAAGAAAAATATCAAGAAATTTATTAAATTCTTCAAATTCTTCAGGCATTTCTATTCCAAAATCCATTTCTTCAAGATATGTTGCTTTTATATTATCATCTTCTTTCAGAACAAGCGGCTCGTTTGTTCCTATTGGATAAAACATATAACCTTTTTCGCCAATAATATCAGAGTTTTCTCTTATTTGCTCATCAACAGTTACTTTCTGTGGTGCCGACAAACCTTTTGAAACTTCCGATTTATTATCTTTACGAATAGAATTTTTCTTTTCTATTCTTATATTTTGTCCACCTTCGCCAAATCCTGAACTAAAACATTGATTATAGTAAGTATTTGCAAGTTGTTTTCCTGGATATGTATCAAGCCAATCAAATATACGTCCTCCTTTGCCGAAAGGCAAAAATTCTACAAGTTTTATATCGCTATAATTATTTTCTTTAACAGCTTTTGCAATAAGTTTACCCGAATAAAATAATAATAAACCAGTTAGATAGGCAGGAATAGCAAAAATTTCGGGTGTATTTTGAGCTAATGAGCTATAGAAGTTTTTAAAATCCTCGTCTTTTAATCTATCAAGTATTGCGTTCAGATAAAAAGGAGCTGTGTTTGGTTTATTAATCATATTTTTAATATCAGCCACCTTTATACTACAATTCGGACTTTCGTGATATTTGTAAATAGCTCGCCTAACAGCGTCCGAATCTTTAATTACATCTGATAATACTCCGGCTGCCATTCTCAACGAACTTTGTTTTGACATCTTGAATGCTCTTGCAACTCTATCCATTGCAACTATAAGTACATCGCTGGTACTTCCACCAACATCAATTCCTAATAAAATATTTCGTCTTGATAAACCTACATGAGTTAATGCATAATTACAAACTGCTTCCGATTCGGTTATGGGTGTTTCATTTACCCTAACACTACTATTTTCAACAGGTATTTTTGACAACTCATTATACATTTGTTGATACTGAAGTTTGTCAAATTGACTGAACGAACCCGGATATGACCAACGCAACTCATCAGGAATAAGTCTTTTTTCGTACAAATCAGCAACTGCTTTTATCCATACTGTTTTCAAATATGCTTTTTTCTTTTCTTTTCCTTTTGCATCAGTAAGCCATTTCATACTGTGATGCAAAACACCTGCATTAGTAGTTATAGTTCTTGCATCCATATCATGTATTACCAAATTTGGTTCAAAAACCGGAACTCCTCCAGCAATTTCTTCTTCTCTATAACCCTCTGGTATATATTTCAAATTATGGTCGTGTACCCATGATTTAATTTGTCCGTTTTCGGGCGATTCATTTTGGAAAAATAATAATTCGTTTCTTTGAGCAGTTTTTTCGTGCAATGGGTCAAGGGTTTCTGTACCGAGAACAAAAAGCCTGCGGTTTGTAAAAGGTACTGGTTCTACTTCGGTACTGCTTACTTTTGAGTAACTAAAACTACTATTATTACTTCCAAAATCAATACCTACGATAACTTTTTCAAAATTAGTTTCATATGAAAAATCCATAATTTTATTCTCACCCATTGAATCATCATTAGGATTTTTGATTATTAAATAACCACAAACTCTATCTTTACCATTAATCAAAGACCTTATTTCGAGCCCACCTATTGGTTTATTAGCTCTTATTATTTCATATGGATGGTCATCGCTTGTTGCTATTTCGACAGGATACCTGATTAAAGAAGTAGAAAGTAATCCTTTTTCTAAATTTTTTTCACCTGCATAAACGAGTTTATTATTTTCACCTTCAATATATGCACCTCCGTCATAGCCGCCTTGTTCGGTAAAATCCTTAAAAAATGGAACTATTTTAATATCACGAGCATTCGATGGATATTCTGAATATACATAATAACTATTCCAATTTTTTGATACAAAATTTGGCCACATTATTACATTTCGTTGTGCTCCTGTAAAATATTTTATCTCATATTCGTGGCTGATTGGAGTTTGTTTTTTCCCATCAACATATAAATATAATTCGATTAAAACTCTAAAATCATTTGGTTTTATAACAGCTCTTAGTTCATGTGATATTTCATTTGTTGGTGATATTAAATCACCTAGTCTGTTTTTAAAAATATTTAAACCATAGGCACTTAACGGTATTGGGAAATACCACATTTTTGAGGCATCATTAGGGTCTAATGCTTTTAGAAAGTGAACTGCCGATTTTGATAATGGTTGTTTATTGTCTAATTCATCGAAACTAAAAATAAAACTATCCTGAAGTAGTATTTTTTGTAAATCTATTTTTGCACCTCCAAGCTCATCATTAAAACTGAAAACACCATTATTTAAAAATAGGTCTTGTGTGATTTTAAATAAATTCAAATATGGTTTTTCAAATATTAATTCAGAATCTAATGCACCTTCTTCAACAAGATTTTCTCCTTTTGCTTTTATTTTCTCTTGCCAATTTTGTAAAAAGACATATATAGGAGTTAATGTCAGTTTTTCTTTATTTTTTCTATTTATTTGAAGCTTTTTTTCAAAAGAAGGTAATTTTTCTGCAAGATTATTAACCAGTAGATATAATTTTTGAATTTGGTCATTGTTTAATCTGCCAAATTCTAAAGGGTCATCTAATCTTCCATTTCTAAACCATGCAACATCGCTCGAATCAGGAAATTTATCATAGTTTATTGATGTAAATAAAAATGTATATGGAGATGTTGCTCCTACTAATACATTTTTGTAATATAATAATTGTATAAACGGCTCTTCTTTTTTCGATTCTTTTAATTTATCAGGAGCACACCATAAATCAATATCTTCAAACAACATTCTACCAAACGAATCGGGAATATTATATAAATTATCGTGATTTTTGGTTTCAAATATAATTGGCTTGCTTATAGTGATTCTATCAGGATGTAATGCAAGCAATGCAATTAAGCCTTTCCATTCACGAACCAGAACTTCATAGAATTTTATTAAGCCCGAAGTTTCAATATTTGCGTCTTTATGTGTGTACTTAAATGCATATTCAAATACTTTGGTTCTTGACCAAACACTTGGCAAACCAGAAATCATACTATTAAGTACTTCGGCATCTATATTTTCAACTAAATCACCTGTTGATATTCCTTGTATATATGGTGTTGCTTGTTCAAACTTGTGCCATGCTCCTTGTATGTTCTCTTTTTCGCCAATAGAACTTTTAATTAATAATGCTTTTCCCATAATTTATATTTTTGGCTCTTCGAGCCTTTTTATTTTGCTTACGCAGTTTATAAGGTCTTCGACCTATTTTATATTGCTTTGGATTTTGCTAACATGTAAATTAACAAAATATAAATGTTGAAAAACTTTTGTCAGACTACTTAATACCTTACTTAACAAATCCATATAAAGATTCTAAGGTATCATACATTCTTTTGATTAACTTTTCGGATTTATTTGTAATTGTTGAATCATCTTCTTGTTTAACAAACTCACTTTTAAACGAATTAAAAGGAGAACCAAATAATCCTACACTAAATTTGTGTTTATCAATATCGTCCTCATTATCACGAAATAGTTTTTCGTTAAAATCGAATTTTTTGAGTCTTTTACTATCATAAAAACTAAATAAATCGGCATGAAACAAAAACTTATCTTGTCCGTCAGCCGAACGGTGCAACTGTCTTAACCAACCATCTTTTATTTTGCCTTCATTTGTTAGTCCAAAATGATAAAATTCAAAATATTTTTTTAGTGCAGCAACTTCAGCCGGGTCAATATCTTCGTAACCAGTTATATCATTTTTAGCTAATGTACCAGCTTGAGCAGCAGCAAAAAAATCGTTATACTCAGGATATACTACAAATGACATTGCTGTAAGTATTGCAAATTTTTTAGCAAATTCATACACTTTATCTGTATTTACAAAATCTCTGAAATAGATTTTACCGTTTTCGCTAACAGTTCTATAAAAATATTGAACTTCTTTTTTATCAACTTTTATTTCTTCGAGCTTTTTAGTATCTGTATTAAAAAAATCATAAGCAGCAAATGCAGTTAATAATTCAATATAGTGTGAATCATTTTTTTGTCTTGCACCACCTGTAATAGTGTTGTTTGTTGATTGTTTGGTTTCAAATTCATTTTTTGAAGTTCCAAGCATATAAAACTTTTGATAAGTGGTTTTAACTGTTTTATCTTCGTTGTAAAACATCATTGCAACTTGCGAATTTAATGCGAAATTTTTGGAACTTGCAACTACTTTTTGTGCATTACGTTGTTTATCATTCGGTGCTGGAAATTTAAAATATGCAGATAGCAATGTTGCACCAAAATATGCTTTTGATAAAGATTTGCCCGGATTAAGTTCATTTATAGCAGCATTAAAAGCCTTTGGTATTACCGGAATTGACGATGCCCCTGTTCCTCCAAATACTGAACCTAATACAAATACTTTGGCAGTTCCCGATTCGCTTGCATCAAAAATATTTTGAATAAATTTAGATAAAGAGCCTAAATGATTATTTTTAACCTCCTCAATAATACTATGATACATAAGTATTGAGCCTAAATGTGTTTGTGCTCTATATCCATGTTTTAGGTCAAATTCCTGAACCTCCTGAGTTAATAACAAGTTTGCTAAATCTTTTTCCTCTTTTGTACTGTATGCATATTTTGATAAGCTTGTAAACTTTCCGTTCTTTACAGTATCAGAATAGTCGGGACAAAATTTAAAAAAATTGATTTTTGCACTAAACAAAGTTTTTTGGTTACTATATAAACTTTTGTTATATCCTTTTACTTTTAGATAGCTGTCTTCAATCAATTCTTGAAGTCTATTATAGTTACCATTCTCTAAATCTGTATCTAATGCCAATATATTTATCTCGGTATTATCATACATTCCCATTGCACATGTGTGCACAAATGCTTCGAGACAACGCATTCCGGTGCCTCCTATACCTATTAAAAATAATTTATCATTCATATGATTTTAATTATTAATTTTTATAATTTTTTTGCTTCTTTAATTTTCAAACTTACATGTTTTTTAGTAAAATTGCTAAAAATATCAGCTTGTCTATATTTTAAATATTTTTGTAAGTATTTTAATGCTTTTTGTTTTTTACCAAGTCCTAAATAACATTTTCCAATACGAACCCTAATATCATTTTTCAATGATTTTGCAAATTCAATTCCTTCTCCACAGTCTCCATAAGCAATATCTTTGAGTTTACGATTTAGAAGTTTTTTCCAAATTTTAATAGCTTCTTTATCTCTATCTTTCATATACAAATGAGTTGCATGGTCATTAAGAGCCAATGGACAGTCAGGTTCTAATTCTATAGCCCGACTGGATAATTTCAATGCTGTTTCATAATCTCTCATCTCATAATAAACTTCACTTAATTGGGTTATCAACCAATGATTATTGGGTGATATTTGCAATTCATCATTAAGAATCTGTTTTGCATTGTCCCACTGCTCATTTATTATATATTTATTGATTAACTTATTTGTTTTTTTACTAATTTTTCTCACTTTCAGTTTTTTTATTATCTTTTGATTTCTTTTTCCTTTTTTTTGGATTTCCTTTTTTATTAGGATTAGGTTTTTTCTTGTATTTCTTATTGTTATTTCCTCTTTTTTTATTTTGCTCTAAATCATAAACTACCCCTGTACTGGTCTTATAAAAATACGAGCAAAAATAGCTTATTCAAGTTTTTTATTAGTTCCTAAAATGTTCTTTTATTTCGTTAGTAAGTTTTTTTGCCCTGAGGGCATAAGCATTAATATGGGGCAACGCCCTATGTCTAAATGCATTCGCAAGCAAAAATGCCCTGAAAGCAAAAGCAATACAAAAAAAAAGAATAAAATTAGAACTAATAATATTTTGTAAA
>JAOZVK010000492.1 GCA_029938185.1 Bacteroidales bacterium
TCGTGTTACGTATCTGATTGTCAATGAGTTATCTTTAGCCTGACGGCGATGGCCTTGCTGCCGTTTCCATATGCGTATTCGATATGTGCAACGCAAAAAAATAAAAAAAACAGCATTTGTTGCTTTTAAGTAACAAATATCTTATCTTTGCAAAAAACAAATAAATGCAAGCAGAAAGTCAAGTCATACAAAGTTTTATAAAAAAACAACAAAATTCCGAGAATAAAATATCTGTTAATAAAAAAAAACAAGCAGGTGTTTTTTTTACTAATGATATTTCTACTATTGAAAATATTATCAATATAATTGATTTTGAAGATAATGTTTTAAATAAAAAAATTCTTGAACCTTCTGTTGGACACGGTATAATTTTAATAAAGTTATTAGATAAATTAATTATATATCATAATGAACAAAAAACAGTAGAACTTTTTATAGAAAAAAATCTTTTTTTTGTAGATATTGACATTTCAATGATTGAAAATACAATACAAAACATAAAAGATTGGTTTTTTTCTGTATTTAAAACTTCCTATCAAGGTAAATTCAATTCATATTGCTATGATTTTACACAAAAAGAAATAAAACCTGATTTATTTTCCCAAAGTAAATATCCTTTTAATGATTTATTGTCAAGTTTTGACTATGTAATTGGAAATCCGCCTTATGTAACACTTTATGGTAGAAGAGACAAGAAACAAAGTGAAGCCCAACGAATTTTTTATCTAAAAAACTATAATCAATTTCCTGATAATTTAAAAAACGGAAAAATTAATTTTGTAATGCTTTTTTTAGAACACGGAATTGATATGTTAAAAAAAGGTGGGAAACTAAGTTTTATTATTGATTTGTCTTTTTTTGAAACTGCCTACAAACACACACGTAAATATTTATTAGACAATACATCAATAATTAGTTTAGAATATAATATAAAAGAATTTGAAGTTGCAAGCGGACAAATAATTCTAAAAATAAAGAAAGAAAAAAGTATTAAAAACGAAGTGAAAATTATTAACAACGAAAATAATAAATCACTTTACATCGAACAAATAAAATGGAATAATGCAGATGATGAATATAAATTCAGATATTCGTTTGATAAGACCGCAGACAAAATATTAGAAAAAATTAAATTAAAAAACAATCCAACTTTAAAGCTATTATTTCCAAAAAAGAATCTTCGCACTTGTGTAATGCTCTTAAATATGGAAAACAAATTTATTTTTAAAGAAAATTCGTTATCGGAAGATATGAAAATATATCCATATTATCAAGGTTCAAAGGGACTTTCTGAAAAATATGAAACACTTAAAAACGGGAGTTTTTTTTACTACAATAAAAAATTACAAGACCAAATTAATGATGAATTAAAAATTGAATTAGAAAAGCAAGGAATAAAAAATAAAAAAAGATTGGGCTTAGGTGAAACTGTTATTTATGATAATCCAAAAGTATTTATCAGGCAGTCAGCTAAAAAATTAATAGCAACATATACCGAAGAACCAGGTTCTGCAAATAACAGTTTATATGTATTTTCTTTACGAGATAATTCCGAAACAAGTAAACAATATTTGAAATTTGTTTGTGGAATTTTAAATTCAAATTTATTTACTTTTTGGGCTCAAAATCTAAATGTAATAAGATATTCAAAAGGGAAACAACCTCAGATAAAAGTTTCTGATTTATACAAAATACCTGTAATTCAGAACGATGAAATTAAAAAAGAGATTATTAATAATGTAGATGGTTTATATAAAACAAAAGACAATAAAAAATATACCGAGCAGATAGATAGTTTAATTTATAAATATTATCAAATAAATGAGAATGAAATTAAATATATTGAAAATAAGATTACAGATTTTTAAGTAATCGTTCAAGAGAAATTTCATTGGATTGCAATAAGTTTTGTTTTTCATCATCTAATTGAGATAGTTTTTTCGTTGAAATTTCGATTTGCCTTTGATGACTTTCTCTCAATTTATCATACAGCAGATTAATAAAATCTTCACGAGAACGATATTCAACATCTTGACTAATATTGACTTGTAGTTGATTTTTGGGATTACGTCTGAATGTGTGATGAATATCTTTAAGAAAGTAAGTTTTTGTAAACTTATTATTGTGCATTACAAATTCTAATCCATCGTCAGTTGGTTGATAATAAACGTATATAAATGCAATATAAAAATTTCCTTGCTCAATAAATTTTACAACTTTATTGGGTGTTCCAATATCAGGATTGCTGTCTGCACTGGTTATTTTTATAGCTTTAAAATCTATCCAAATTTCTTCGGATATTTGATTAATTTTAAAGTAAGTGCGAGCATCCCACGGATTTTTAGTTGTCCTTCTGGGGCAGCTTCTGAATTAAAAAAGTATTGGTGTTTTTGAGTTGTGAGAACAAACTCTTTTTCTAACCAATCACTAATTTCTGCACCAGCTCTTGATTTTGCAGAGATAGGAAGTGAAGTTGTTGATTGTAAAATGTTTGTTATAATATTTTCAAGTTGAGATAATATTAAATTTTCAAATTTTTGTATCATTATGGAAAAGATTAGAGTTAAAAAAAACTTGAACAGAAACTTCCATTGCCAACGAAATTTTTTCTATATTGACAATAGAAATATTACGTTTGCCACTTTCTACACTTGCGATATAACTACGGTCAATATCAGAAGTATATGCTAAATCTTTTTGAGAAATCTTTTTTTGTTCTAAGTTCTTTAATCCTTTGACCTATTTTTTGTTTTATATTCACGTTGCAAAACAGTAAAAATGTAGACTATAATCCAAAGACTATGAGTAACACTACGAAAAAAAGATAAAATATAATGCACATATCATTGTGCTGGTTGTCATTTTTTTTATTTTTGTTTCGCCTACGGCTTCACAAAAATAAAAAAAACGCCACAAGCACATTCACGATAAGGGCAATTGAAAATTAAATAGGATAAGAAGATAAATTTTATAAATTTGTAGTTTCAATAAAAAACGAGATTGAGCGTATGAAATTTTATTTGAAATTCAACACTTTACAATTTTGAATTTTACTAAAAGGGTAAAATTTGAAAACATAATAAACTGTGTTTCAGGTGTTTTTTTTTTGCATTTGTCTTAATAAATAATATAAAAATCATGAAAATAAATAGTTTCTCATTTGAAGATAAGTCAGTTAATTGGAAACTGGAAAAAGTTCATTTTGACAATATTACTTTGTTAGTTAGTGCTTCCGGTGTTGGAAAAACACGAATTTTAAAATCATTAATGAGTTTAAAACGAATAATTGATGGGGATACATTAAATGGAGTATGTTGGAATATTGAATTTACAACAACTAATAACAACGAGTATAAATGGAGTGGTGTATTTGAGAATAAAGGTTGGCGAAACGATTTATCCTTTTCCGATGACGAACTTGACGAACTTGATATTAAAAATAAGCCGAACCTTATTTCTGAAACCTTGTTTCTTAACAATGAAGAGATTACAAAAAGAATTGACAAGAAAATTTTTTTTAAAGGACAGCCAATCCCTAATACTTCACCGACTGAGAGTAATTTAAAAATTTTCAGAATAGAAGAAGATATTACGCCTGCATATGACGCTTTACAAAAATTGATTTATAGCGATTATACTATTTCACAGAGTAGTCCTTTAAAGGGACATTTATTATTTGGTGTAGAAAAACTCAGGAAAAAATTTAAAAAATTAGAAGAAATAAAAAATTCCGACGAGCGAGTATTAACAAAATTATATTTAGTTTATAAAAATGTTCCTAAATTATTTGATAGAATTAAGAATACATACTTAGATATTTTCCCAAATGTAGAAGATGTTAAAATTGAGCCACTTGATATTGATGGCGATGTCCCTACTTTCTTTACACGGTCTTCTCATAAAGCGAGTTAACAATCTGATATTCAATTGCAGTAAATTTGTATCTGATTTTAATATTTATCATATTTTTTTTGCAATATCTAAGTTATACAAATTTTATTTTCTTTAGAAATTTTACAAGATAAACAGGCTTATCTACAAATTTTTCACAAGTTGCTCTCAAATTTTTTTTATTATATTTTTTAACTATTTGTATTGCAACTGTACGAATACTTGATAATATTGCTCCAAGTTTTTTACTTTTAGTTTTGACCTTATCTTCATTAAATGTCACATCTCTTACCCAGTTTTCAGATTCTATTTTCCAATGATTTCTTATTGCTGCAAAAAGCTCTTTAGATGATATTTTATTTTTTGATTTTACACTTTGATTAGTAACATATAATCTTCAGAACTCACAAAAACAGTTCTTTTTTTCAAAAACAATCGCAAATTAAAAGT
>JAOZVK010000079.1 GCA_029938185.1 Bacteroidales bacterium
TACTCGTGTTACGTGTCTGATTGTCAATGAGTTATCTTTAGCCTGACGGCGATGCTGTATAGCCCTTCTTGTTTAACTTGTCTGCTACTTCTTCTACTTTTTGCTGATGGCGTTCGCCACCTTTGCGCCCGTTGGGATTTGGTGTAATTTTCATCTTAAAATAAGTTTAAAAATGTAAATAAAAAAAACCGTTACTTATTTTTACCCAAAGGTACCAGCAAGCACCTACGCTACAAACAAGAACGGTTTACACCTAATATAATAGGCACAACCTAACTGTAATTTCTTGTAGCTTAAAAATTGCTGGTTTTATAGGGTAAAGAAATTTATTTTACCAGTAAAATAAGAACTTTTTGTGCTTTGCAAATTGGCACAATTCTATTTTGCGAAATTAGTTATTATATTTTTAATTGCAAAATATTTTTTTGTTATTTTATTATTTGTAGATTTTTTTATTCAATTTATAGTTTTATATTAGTGTACTAATTTAGAATGAAAATAAATTAGGAAAAAGTATATATATATTATTTTTAGAAAGTGTTTATTAAACAGATATATACAATATCCTATGTATATTTTGATTATATTATTTTCTATTATATTTTGAAATAATAACTAAATAATTATAGCTTTACTTGTTTAAAATTGACCAATTAAGTATATATTATGTTAAAACATGAATAGTTAAAATATGAACTGATGAAGGCAAATAAAGAAAATATAAATAAATTATTAAATAATGGAAGAATAGAAAGAGCCTTTGTTATGCTCAAAACATTAATGAAGAATATAGATGAGCTGATATATGAAGATATGCAAAGTGCTTGGAATCTTTATAAAAGTAGTAAAAATAAGCATATAAGTGGATTAATAACTTATGAGAATTTTAAAACAGAAGAAGCTAAATTAAACAGTATTATAACTGAACATATTGATGATTTAGAGGGAGTTGAAGTAATAAATAGTTTTGAACAAGAAGAAACAGACACAAAAATAGAAATTAAAAAAATTGAACCCGTAAAAATAGAAAAAGAAAAATATGGAAATAGTGAAGAACCAGTAGATGAATTAACAGATAAAACTAAAAACGAAAAAAAATTTAAAATAAAGATCGTTTCATTTATTATATTGTTTATCCTTACACCAATAGTTGTTTTAGCCATAGCGTGGCTTGGCAAGGGAATTATTAAAGAAAATACTATAGATTTTATTATTCATTGGCTTTTTCCACTACCTATAATTGTACTATATTTTATGGTAATGAAGTCTGAAGCCAAAATCAAAGGAGAAAAATATGAATTTAGAGGCAAGGCAAGTGGTGCTTTTGCTGCTGCAATTATAATATATTTACTTAGCTTTATTCCGAGAAGCAACAATAGTGAACCATTTGATTTAACTATTACAATAAAATCGAATGACAAAGAGGTATATGATAATTTTAATAATAATACTTTGATAGTTTTTTTCGATAATTACAGAGAAAACCCTAATGCAGAATATAGCAGAAGTAAAAATCATTTTGAGGTAGAGGATATTCCTCCCAAATATAAAGAAGACTCTGTTTCTTTTCAATTAAATTATAATGGCTACTATATTGTAGATATAAATAATATTTTGGTAGATGAAAATAAAAAATATTCGGTTAATGAAAAAATTTATTTAAGAATATCAAGACATATAAAAACAAATAAGCAATTAGATACTTTAGATATAATAAAAAAAATCATTTCTGAAAAGACTATATATGATAAAAAAAAAGATGTATTAAAAATAGTCATGAAAGATTTAAACCAAGAAGAAAAAAATATTCTTAAAGAATATAAGAATGTTAGTAGAAAAAAAGGTAATACAACTGAATATGTTAGTTTTGATGAAGATAAAGATAACGAATCTTTTGTTTTAACAAATTCAGAAACTAAGAAACCTATATCTACTAATATAAAAAAAATTAATGTAGGAGGTAAAGAAAATGTAAGATTATCTGAAAAAACTATAAATTCTATTAATAAAACTAAAAAAGAAAATATACATAATAGAACAATTACAAATCACAAAAAATTAGAAATATTGCAAGATAGTATTGGTATAATAGTTAAAAAAATGAATTTTAACTTAAAAAATTCAAAATTATCAGGTATAAAAAAAAATGCTATTAAAGAAAATATTATTGATGAGTTAAATAAAACATTACGAGATATAAAAAAATCAAAAAACTCTAAAACAATATCAAATAAAACTGTAGATAATTATAGAAAAATTATAGATGGGTTGAGAAGTAGTTATAATACAATTGTAAAATGATGATTATAAAAAAACATTCTTGGATAAAATTATCTTTATTATTGTTAATAACAATATTGTTTATGAGTAATATTGGAAGTATTAAAGATGAATGTAAAGAAAAAATAGAAGAACTTAGTAATAAAAATATTAACTTAACGGTAAATATAAAATATTTAATAAAAAAGTATTTAAAGTTAAAGAAGACATCAAAAAATGCACTAAAAAAAATGAAAAACGAATTGGATAAGAAAAAAATTGAACTAAGAAAAAAAAAAGAAGAGTTAGAAAATAAAAAAAATGAGATAGAGAAATGTAAAGATAACCAAGAAAAAATGATTATTAAAACAATAAAGTATTCTTTGGTAATTTATGCAGAAACTTATAAAACAAAAAGGAGGGGAATAATAAAAACAAAAAAAAAACAAATAAGTAGAAAATATACAAAAAAGTGGGATGCAATAGTTGCATATGTTATCATTCCTGATATTGAGTATAGTAATTATAGTTATTCTATAAGGTCTAATGCTTTAGACCATCATGATAACGTTATTGTAAATAGAAATGATATAACTAAAATTATTATTTTTCCAAATAATAATGAGAATACAAATGGAGAGATATTATTAACCATATACAAAAATAATACAGATATTATAATTAATAAAAGATTTATTTTGACACATATAGTAAGAGACTAAAAATAGTTAAGACTATTTTGATATATGCACCTGATTTGTATCATGGAATACATGACAGGAAAACGTACTACCACCTAAATATAAATAATATTTGGGCGTGATTATAAACATACAAGCTGATTTTCTCAACAAGTATAAAGCACTTAGCCAATAAAAGTATGAATGATACACAAAACACTTTTATAAAAAATAGAAATACCATGAAAAAAATCATTTTGATAATACTTATTTGCACAATATTTTTTAATTTAATTAGTGGACAGCAATATTTTATAATAACTTGTTTTGTTGAAGATATTTATACAACAAAATTAGACAGTAACTTTGTTTTTAATAAAATACAGCCAATTTATGATATAATTAAAAAAGAAAAGAATAAAAAATATCCTAATCATAATATAATAATAAGTAATTTAGATTCTTTAGAAGAAGTAGTGGAAGAGTTTCAATTAACTAATTATGAGCAAATAAAAAAAACTATATTAAATAGATATTTTGAAAAAGATTTAGTTTATAATCAAATAAAAAATTTTAAAAAAAAATTTAAATCTAATGTTGTTGTACCTAAAATAAATTATATATCAAAGTCGGAGTTAGATAGTTTAACAAATGTTC
This sequence comes from Bacteroidales bacterium, assembly GCA_029938185.1. GTDB lineage: Bacteria > Bacteroidota > Bacteroidia > Bacteroidales > JAOZVK01 > JAOZVK01. The sequence continues at coordinate 3,597 of JAOZVK010000079.1, forward strand.
TTAAAGAAACAATAAAAAAATATACACTAATTCGGCTAAAAAAAATAAGTAAAAACGGAATAACAAAAGATGAATTAGAAAGATTAACAGAAACTATTTTGGATAGCCTAATAGAACATAAAATTGAAGAAATAATTAAATATACAAAAATCCTATTTGATGAAAAGAAGAATGAAAAAAAAGAAAAAAAGAAAAAATCAATTAGTGTTTTGAAAGAAAAAATTGAATCACATTTAAAAATACAAATTAAAATTTTAAAAAGAAATGGAAGTTTTATAGATACTATACTTTGTTATAATAATACAAAAAAAGAATATATATTAAACCATCATAAAAAAGATACGATTAATCAAATTGGCTTTTATATTGATTCTACAGAAATTTTGAAAAAAGAGTATTTTAAATTTTATATTTTAAATAATAAATCTGATACTATTTTCGTGAAAAATTTTTCACATAAGAATTATTTTTTTTTTAGAGAAAAAAAAAATATTAAACTAAAAAAAAATTATTGTTATTATGATTTGAGTAAAACATTGAAAAAAGGAAGGTATTCAATTAACATTGATATAAAAGCAAAGCATAATAATTATACTAATTTTTTCTTTAAAAAATTTAGATATGAATAGAGTTTTAATTATAATTTTTATATTTGCTAGTGTATCGAATCTTTTTTCACAAGAAAAAGTCCCTTATACAAGTAAAGCAAAAATAATAAATATTGTTTCAACTAACAATGATACTATGTTTGCTAGAACAGAAAAAAGTATCTACAAAATCTATAAAAATAGATATATTGAAAAAAAAAAAGAAGGTGAGTATAGTAATATTTTTGTTTCAGATGGTAAATTATTATATTTTTTTACTTTTTCAAATAAAAAAAAGTTAATATATAAAGGTGATACAATAAGTATTCCTAATAATTTATCATTGAATCTTGAAAAAATTAAACATGTGGTAGTTCATAATTTTTATAAAAACAGAGTTTTATTTTGGATTTTATCAGAACAACAAACTAATACATTAAAATTAATATCACTAAAGGATAAACAAACAAGTAAACTCGAAATAGAATTTCCTCGTAAGTTTAAAGTAGAAGACATTCAAAATTTTTTTATAGACCCAAAAGATTCATCTTACTTATGGTTGGCTACTAATAGTGATATTTATAAAGCTAAATTAGTATGTGATACTAATAAAAGAATAATAGAAGTAAAGAAAATAAAAAAACAAGCTATTCCAAATTATAAAAGCTCTATTTCAAAATGTATTATAAAAAAAATTAAAAAAAAAATTTGGATTGCAAAGGGTGATTGTATATGGCTATATGATAAAACAATTCAAACTGTAGTTGATAATAATAATATTGGAGAAATAAGAGATTTTTGGGTTAGTAAAAATGGTGATATTTGGATTGTTTTTTTAAATCAAAAACTTATTGTTCAATTACTTGCAGAAGAAAAAAGTGTGTTTAAAAATGATACAGTACATGTATTTCATACAAAAAAATATTCATTTTATCGTAATAAAAATTTAAAAGATGCTGAACCGTCTTGTATTACTGGTAATAATAATACAATTTGGATTGGAACTCTCAAAAATGGAGTGTATTATATAGATAATATGAGAGTTAACAATAATTTTTTAAAATCAGAGACATTCTCATCAGATAAGCATAGTGTATTTGATAATTTTAATATTAATTTTTCTAATAATTTAATATTTTCAAATTATGATTCCATTTTAAAGACAAATGAACGTTTATATTGTAGTTTTATTCGTGAAACAAAAAATAAAAAATGGAAATTAGCAATAGGGTTTAATTTTAATAACAATACTTATACTAATTATAATATACTGCAAAATAATGAATTAAAAAAAAGTAAAATAGATTTATTCGAGACATGGGGCGAAAGAATTTTTAATTTTGAAAATAATTATTATTTATCTTTTCGTTTTGGTATATTTTCATATAATAATGATGATTTTTTATTTTATAAAAAAAACAAATTGTTTCTGCATAATACTTCTCATTATGGTATTTACGTAAAATATAAATCTAAATATTTTTTATATTCAGCTCTATATTCTTTCAAGAATAATAATGATTTGTTATTTGAAAAACAAACTAATGAATTATTAAATAATTCAATAGAACAATTTGGGAATTTTACAATTTCATTTTTGAAAGATAAATTTTCTTTAAAAGCTCACTACATTGCATCTAAGCATTATTTTAATAAAGATAATATAATTGCATACAAACACACAATTGCTTTATTAGGAATTTATGAAAAATTTTTAGATAGGTTTACTTTTTCATTTACACCAAATTATCAATTTTATAACCATAAATCAAAATTACAATCATTTATGTTTAATAGTATGCTTTCAATTCAGTTAGGTAAGACAAATTCAAAGATTAATTTAGATTTACTAAATGGTGATAATTCCAATAAAAATTTTGATTTATTATTTGGAGGAGTAAATAATTTTGTACACTCCAATTATCTATATAATGGAGGTATGTTAAATTTCAATTTTAGTTTTAATTATGATAAAAAATATTTTTTAGATGTAAATTATTCATATACACATAAAGAAATTAAAAATGAGTTAAATTTTAAATATATACCAAAAAAGAAACCATTGGTTTTTGAAATATACTCTGGCTTTTCTACATCATTCAAAAAATTTAGTTTTATAACACATGTTGGATATTCACATTTTTTCCCTACTTATCTAGCTCTATATAATGAGGCTAAAAAAGAAAAAAAAATAGATATGGCATGGTTAAAGGTTACTTTTATTTTTAACAATATAAAAAAAGAAAAATGAAAACATTATATAAAATATTATTAATTACACTATCTATTTTTGTTATTGGATGTGAATCCGAAGATATAGAGTTTAAAAACAATGAAGATGAAATTGTTAACACAGCTAAAATTAATAAATATACAGGCAATTATAAAACAGAGTTTGAATATCCGATTGGCACACCAATACAAAATTATACAGGTCGTGTTACATTTGATACCCAAAAAAAAGAATTTGAGTTTTCTAATTTTCTAAATAAAAACGAAAATGTAATTGCAAAAATTGAAAATAATATTATTAAGCTTAATAATAGTCAAGAACACATATATACTACAATAAAATCTGAGTTTGATACAGTAAATATTGTAATTCGCTTAAAAATACATATTGTTACAACTACAAATCAAAATACTACTAAAAATATGAGTGAATGTGTAATGAGAAAATTATCAAATTAATTTTACAAACAAAGTAAATACTTAGCTCATTCCAACTCCAAAATTAATAGCTTTACGATTATACGAACTTTGTAGATTATATTTATTCAGATTTTATAAATGTTTTCGTTTTTCCATTAATCATAATAAAATATTGTGCAGCCGGTAATGAAGTAATATCTATTTCATTACCATTGGAAATAGTGCCTGTTTTTAATACTTTAGCATTAGAACTGTAAATTGAAAATTTTACTTTTGAATTAGATTTGAGACCTTTAATTGTTATTTTATTATATGCAGGATTTGGATATAAATTAAAATCTACTTCTAAGTTTTTTTCTAAATATACAGTATCTTTCTTAGAGCCATTTTTAGATATATACTCCACGATGTATTTTCCATTGTCATATTTACTTAAATCATATCTAATATTTGAATTTGCTTTTAAATCTGTATTATATATTTCATTTTTGTTAATATCAGTTATTTTTAGCTTAAATGATTTCTTATATGATTGTGTATTAATATATTTACTTGTTCTTTTGGGGTATGTAAAGCCCAAATCGTATATGCAACCCGAAATAACAATTTTTAATTTATCGGAAGCCTCCCCACTAAGCCCATCTTTATTTATAGGAGTAACCCAAATATTAAAATCAGTATCAAATTTATTTTTAGTCCATTTTACTTTAATAATGTTGCTTGTACTGTTTAAATGCGAAATTTTACTATCATCGCTACAAGCCCATTCATACTTTTCGGCATAAGGTACAGACTTTACTGATATTTCGCTTTCTGTTGTCCACCAGTTACATACAGTATGATATTGTGTTTGTGGAATATTTGGTTTTGTTGGTAACGGATAGTTTACTCGAAATGTTTTTGAAAAAAATGTTTTTCCACAATCATTAACAGTCCAAGCTCCTATTTTCACATTTCCCGAAAAACTATTATTCCATTCAATAGTTACAGAAGTGTTATTTTCACTTATTATTGTACCTGCATTATCAGGAATATGCCATTGATAAGCTGTTGCTCCTGTAACAACATCACAAGTAAAAACAGTGTTAGAATTATTATATATTGTTCCTGATGCAGCATTTATCCATTGAGTTGCATTTGGTAAATTTTTAAATGTAATATCAAAAGTAGATGTTTTAGAATTGCATATTCCAGTAGCAGTTAGAGAAATAGTTTCTGTTGTTCGGCTTATATTTGAATTCCAGTTAATGGTAGAAGATCTTCCTTCTTGGCTTGGTATTCCTGTCGAATTTATTAGAGACCAAACAAAGCCGGTTGCACCATTTGCACCAGTAATACTAAAAGTATTTTTATCATTATCATTATCATTAGTAATACAAATATCAGAAACACCAGAAATTACAGGGTCAGTTATAAAAGTATTAGCTTTTATAGAAAGTTCGACTAATTGGCTCCAGTCTGCACATTCGGGCACTCTTGCTTGCACTTTTACCCAAGTATTACCTGCAATACTTTGACTGGTATTGACAAAAGTATTATAATTAGAAGAAGTAGATGATGTATTTAAACCATTACCATAAAACCATCTGTAAACTAAATTTGATATTTCATTTGTTTTGTATTCAATAGAAGTTTGATCTGGACAAACTGTAGTTTCACCAGTTAAAATATTTAATGTTGGGTTTTTTACTAATTTAACTATTTTGCTTTGTTTTTCACTTTCTCCACAACTATTAATAGTCCATAAAAATATAGTGGCATAACCTGTGTAATTATTATTCCATATAACATTAACAGAGTTACTTGAACCAATTATTGTACCTGCCCCATCAGAGATAGACCATCTATATGTAACATCTGGAACATTATTACATGTGAAATTTGTTTGAGTTCCGTCATTACATAAAATATCATTATCAGTATTTATAGTCGGAGCAGTTGGTAAAGTTTTAAATAATATATTTAAAGTATTTGATGGCATAGAGTTACAGATAGTTGAAGCACTTACCCATAAACCTGTTCCTGTTAGACTTGTATTTGGATTCCACTTTATATTAGCCGAACTTCCATTATTTGTAATTTCTCCAGCATCAGGATTTGTTAATATGTAAACAATACTTGTTGCGTTGTTTGCACCATCAATAATTGTATATGTGCTTATATCTTTATTTATACAAACACTTAAATTACCCGATATTGTAGAACTTGTTGTTTTCTTAATAATTGTAATTGGTAACACTTTGTATGTACCCCATTCGTTACATTCTGTTAGTTTTGTTTGTACTTTTATTGTTGTACTTCCTGTAAATATTGCATTGGAATTAACGGTTATTTCATGTGTTGTAGAATTTGTTATTGCATCTAAACCATCTCCTGTAACCCATCTATACATTGTATTTGAAATTTCATCAGTACCATATAGAATATTATTTGTTTCAGGACAAACGTCTATATTGCCTGTTATAGCTTTTAATTCTTGGGCTTTTTTAATTGTAATTTCTTTAACAGTCGACCAAGAGCTTTCACCACAACTATTAACTGCTATAACTTTAACATGTACAGTATTAGGATAATCAGTATTTAAATATAGTGTTTCTGTGCGAGTATTACCTTTAAAATGTCCTGCTGTTTCTGGTATAACAACCCATTCGTAAGAACAACCAGATATATTAGAAGAAGTAAGATCAATAGCTTCTGGACAAAAATCTGTCTCCGATGTTGTTATAGATGGATTAGTAGGTGCTCCATACAAAGTGTAAAAACTTGTGGCAGTATAGGTTTGGTCTGCTATTACCATATATTTACCTTTTATAGATGCATTATAAATTTGATTGGTATTGTCTCCAGGTGCATCATTATATACATTGGTTGTATTATCAAGTAACCTCCATTTGTAGTTTTGAAAACCTGACGAAGCTACTAATGTAGTGTACGGAGAATTTACACAATTAACATTAGATGTTATCTCAAGTACAGGCATTTCAGAATCAACATTATTTAATATTTTTAGTTCTTTTAAACTTGTTAAATAAAAACTCTCACTACTATTAGTAGATTTAAATTTTATTTGAATTGATATTCCGCTAAAATTCGCCAAACTAATTTTCTTGTCACTTATACTAGTGTTTCCTTGATAAGAATATATGATTGTAGAAGTGTTACAATTATCAATTACTTGTATTTCAAAATTACCAAAACTTGAATTTGATAAATCAATATCTAATTCTAAAAATGTAGAATTAGTAATATCCTTAATTATAGGGCTTATAGCTTCAGCGTAGTTATTGCTTTTGCTTTTCAATACTATTTTTGAAGTAGCGTCTTTATCTAATTTTACTTCAGCATTTTTTGTAGTTCGTTCCAAAACAGTTATATTATTATTTAAACTACTAGTCAATATATTATCACTCGTATTTATTGTCCAGTAACCTAATGTATCATTTTCAGAGAATAAAACAATATCTGGTTTATAAGCTGTTTGTTTATAAACATTTTGTTCATAAGTTTTACTTAGAAAAGTAGAGGTAATCACCCAACGAAAACCACTTGAGTAGTTAATTGTAAAATCTTTCTTAAATAGTGTATTTACTGTTTCATCATTGTCTAATGTAAAATCGCCATCAGTAATAACCCACTTTCCAGTATAACTACCACCTTCTGGGTCAATATTAAAAGAATGATCAGTAATATTATCATAACAACTGATAAAAGTTGAAGTTGTACTAATTGTACTTGAACTATTTGATTTTCCATTATATGTTGACCATATTATTTGACTATACCCCTGTGTTACAGTAAGTGTAAGTAGTAGGAACAAAAATATTTTATGTATTATTTTTATCATAAGTTTATATTTTAACATAGTTGGTCGATTATTAGTTGATTAATCTATTCAGTTTTCTCAATATCAAGTCATTTATAAGTTTTCTTTACAAGAACACTTATATAACAATTTTAATGATAAAATTATTGTTAATATATTATTATAATTGTGCAAAGATTACTAAACACTTTACAAATAAAATTTTACATTATTTATAATTATAATTCATGTTATTAAACACTAATTGCCGTTTTCAATAAAATTATTGCCAAACAGCAGAAATGTAGTCTTGAAAGTTGAAACATTTTACAAAAATAAACGATATTTTGACAATACACTAAATTAATACATAATTTTTAGCTGTCTAAACTTTTCGGTTCATCAAACTTATTTAATATAGTTTGAGATGTTTTTTTTGTATCTTTACAAAATTATTAAATCAAATAAAATGATAATTAGATTAGAATACCTATTTTTACCTTTGTTTGTAATATCCATAATATTTTTATTTTTTGGCAACATGCAATTTGCTGCAATATCTTTTGGTATAGCAGTATTGTTATTTGCTAAAAAAAGACACAGACAAAAACGTAAATCTACGTATAAGCAATTAACAATTAATAATGTATAATTAATAATTTTGCTTACGCCTGATAAACACTATAATATAAAAGACAAAAGTGTCGTTTTTAAGTAGCCTTACAAAAGTTTTTCAACATTTATATTATATTAATTCTCATATTATTAGGATATTAATAGAATGTGTAAGCCACATTAAATAGGTCGAAGACCTTAAAAAAGGAAATCCGAAAAAAAATGACAACAAATAACTTAAATAATCAACAAGCGATAAGCCTACAACTTAATAAATATTTTGATGCAGACGACAACGAATCTGCGCATAAACTTTTGTTATCAACTATAAAAAAATTTCCGAATGAGTATTTGTTTTATGCACAATTGTCGGTTATAAATTATGAATTAGGCGATGATAAAAATGCTATTGAATACGCAGAACGAGCATTACAGATAACACCAACTTGTCAGTTAGCACAAAATTATTATGCAGTTGCTTTACAGGCAACCGACAAAGATACTAAAGCTATTGAGATATGGTTATCATTGTTAAGCAGAAATATAAAAGATTTGGCTTTTAACGATTGTGGCGAAGGAATTCGTAATGCAAAATCTTTCCAAAATGATATACGTTTTAATCTTGGTGTAAGTTATATTGCAATTAATAATAAAGAAAAAGCAATATTTTATTTCAACGAACATCTAAAGAATAGAAGACAAGGACAATTCAGTAATTTTACTTCAAAAAATGTAAACGAATATTTGAAAGATTTAAAATGAATGAGTAGATATGTAATTATACTTTCAATGGTTCAATTATTCAATGATACAATGGTACAATATACTGACTAATAGCTTAAGGTCTTCGACCTATTTAATGGAGCAAAGCCCAGAGTATAAAGTATTCAGATTAAAATAATTAACAGATATTAAATGCCTTTAGGCATGACCAATTGGTAGCCCTTGATGGTAATCAAGGGTAAATATATAAATAATATTATCTCAAATGCCATAGGCATGGGCTATTTTATTTTGCCTAAGAGGTCATGCCTAAAGGCATTTCTGTAATTGGCTTGTTATCAGCCCACGATTACCATCGTGGCTTACCAATAGGTCATGCCAAAAGGCATTTCATCACTTTTCGGTTCTTCAGGTTTATTTATGCACAAATTTATTTTTTGCTTTTTAATTGACAGATAATCAATAACAATAAACCTATTTAGGCGTAAGCAACATTAAAAGGCTCGAAGAGCTTTATTTAATATAATTTGAGAAGTTTTTTTGTATCTTTGTTTTTTATGCTTTCAAGCTGAATAATTAACAAATCATATAAATGGCAGTATCAAATAAATTAACAAATCTTCAATTAGAATTAATAAAAATATTTAAGGTCTTCGACCTATTTAATGTGGCTCACGCATTTTTATAAACTATTGTTATATAGTCAATTATATAAAAATAAATATCGAAAAACTTTTGTAAGACTACTTAGTTATCAATTGATAGAAATTTTAAAATATACTTGCAAAATATTTTGCAGATAAAGCATCAGATGAAATGGATAGATTATGGGAAGAGAACTCATGGTCAAACGAAACAATGGAAAGTTGGTCAATTACAAACACAAGCCTAAAAAACAGAAAATCTGCAATATCTGATTTTGAAAGCAAATTGTTTATAAAAAACTAAATATCAAAGTTTTAATGTTTTACTGGCATCAGTAAAACATTAACTAATTTAAATACAGATTATTATGAAATTAGAAGTAATTACAAAATATCAAAAAACATTTGAACAATATGCACATAAAGAGAATGATACAGAATATTGGTTAGCTCGTGAACTACAAGAATTACTTGCCTATTCAAATTGGCAGAATTTCACAAAAGTAATAGAAAAAGCAGTAATTGCCTGCACAAATTCAAAGCAACAAACCGATGACCATTTTCTTGGCGTTAGGAAAAAGGTTGATATGCCCAAAGGCGGCACAAAAGAAATTGATGATATAATGCTAACTCGCTATGCCTGTTATTTGATAGCTCAAAACGGCGACCCTCGCAAAGAACAAATTGCATTTGCCATGAGCTATTTTGCTTTGCAAACACGCAAACAAGAATTATTAGTGCAACGCATAAACGAAATTGAAAGAGTAAAAGCAAGAAAAAAAATAAGCGAAACAGAAAAAGAACTTTCAGGCATATTATACGAACGTGGTGTGGATAATAGAGGTTTCGGACGTATCCGCAGTAAAGGCGACCAAGCATTATTTGGCGGTAATACAACTAAGGCAATGAAATACAGATTATCGGTTCCTAAAAATCGTCCTCTTGCAGATTTTTTGCCAACAATTACAATAAAAGCCAAAGACTTTGCCAATGAAATAACAAACTTTAATGTTCAAAAAGAAAATTTAAAAGGAGAACAAAAAATAACGACTGAACACATAAAAAACAATAAAGCGGTCAGAGAAATATTGATAAAACGTAATATAAAACCGGAAGAATTACCACCTGAAGAAGACATTAAGAAAGTTGAAAGACGTTTAAAGTCAGAAAATAAAAAGTTATTAAAAGATATTAAGAAACTAAAAGAATAGTTTATTTCTGCAGCGTTTTCTGGTGGTTGGTAAACTCTTAGGTTTTGATTTTCTACAGATTATATGAGGTCTTCGACCTATTTAATGGAGCAAAGCCCATAGTATAAAGTATTCAGATTAAAATAATTAACAGATATTAAATGCCTTTAGGCATGACCAATTGGTAGCCCTTGATGGTAATCAAGGGTAAATATATAAATAATATTATCTCAAATGCCATAGGCATGGGCTATTTTATTTTGCCTAAGAGGTCATGCCTAAAGGCATTTCTGTAATTGGCTTGTTATCAGCCCACGATTACCATCGTGGCTTACCAATAGCTCATGCCAAAAGGCATTTCATCACTTTTCGGTTCTTCATGTTTATTTATGCACAAATTTATTTTTTGTTTTTTAATTGACTGATAATCAATAACAATAAGCCTATTTAGGCGTAAGCAACATTAAAAGGCTCGAAGAGTCTTTATTTAATATAGTTTGAGAAGTTTTTTCGTATCTTTGTTTTTTATGCTTTCAAGCTGAATAATTAACAAATCATAATCAAAAATCTTAGAAATGGTAGTATCAAATAAATTAACAAATCTTCAATTAGAATTAATAAAAATATTTAAGGTCTTCGACCTATTTAATGTGGCTCACGCATTTTTATAAACTATTGTTATATAGTCAATTATATAAAAATAAATATCGAAAAACTTTTGTAAGACTACTTAGTTATCAATTGATAGAAATTTTAAAATATACTTGCAAAATATTTTGCAGATAAAGCATCAGATGAAATGGATAGATTATGGGAAGAGAACTCATGGTCAAACGAAACAATGGAAAGTTGGTCAAAAGAACATTTACGAACAGCTTATAAAAAATAAGTAATTAACAATTAATAATGTATAATTAATAATTTTGCTTGCGCCTGATAAACAGTATAATATAAAAAACAAAGAACGCTTATTATTTCTTTATGAAATGCTGAGCTATTATGATTTTCTTGAATTGCCCGAATTACAAGAAACTGTTAAAGAAGAAACAGAGCATAATTTTTTTCAATCAGCCGGAATGTGGAAAGATAGAAATATTTCTCAAGAAACTTTAAGAAAAAAAGCATGGAAAAGAGATTAATAATTTGCAGCTATTCGGGAGCATTTCACTATTGTCAAAAGTGTTTTTTGCTTATTCTCAAT